>CAJXNF010000182.1 GCA_913056375.1 uncultured Pseudomonadota bacterium
TGCTTGTTGCCCAATGTGAGGTTCTCTCCACAACACTGCTTACCCGAGATCGGGCACTGCCCCAATATTCTCCAAAAATTCAATTACTGATTTGAATATCTCTGTCGGATCAAATCTCAACATCAGGTACTCAAAGTACTATTTAGTGTAGAGACACTGGGTTTATCATCGGCATCCGTACATCTCAATTAGGGCCATCTCTTCCTATTTCCTCATGATCTGGAATCAACTGTTGACTTCGCTCGTGTAGTCCGTCCGCTGAAAAGTAGCACAAAATTCTTCTTTTTCCTGATCATTGACCCACTCCACGCGGGGATAGAGTCGCTCAACCCGTTGAATACCACTTCCCAATCCGCTGTAAGGCAAGAGGTATTGACCAAGCGAACTGAGGATTGGATTGCGATGAATCGAAAGTCCACTGCGAATCTTAGGAATACTTAATGAGTTGGGTAGTTTTCCAGGACTGCGAATCTCGACACGATGCTCAAAGATGAAGATCTTGATCGTTGCATTGATGAAGTAATCACGGTGCAACAAGGCATTGACCAGTACTTCCACCAAGCAGGCTTCCGGGATTTCGAGTGCGCTCTGCTCATTGAAACCCTCGCTGGTTTGGGGTCTGCGAAGGTTGCTTCGTAAGAAATTAAGGGCCTGCTGGTAGAGGGCAGGTATCGTTCCGTAAAAATTGTCTTTGGATAAAAAGCGGGTGGTTCCAAGGTCATCCCCATCGAAATGAACACACTGCACATAGAAGGACTTTGAAAAGCGCTGGGGCTCTCGGCCGAAGAGCAGGTTGCCGGCAAGCGTAAGCACCCCTGTTCGTATCAGGTCCAAGTTTTCACAAATCGTGTTGAGATCAAGCCTTCCTGCCTTGAGATCCTCATAGACTTGCAGGTCCCGTTTCCGCAGAAATTCTTGCAATGACTCCGGATTGAGATCCCTCAGGCTGGAACCAGTCAGTAAACTCTCTTCAGCAGATAGACCTCCACTCTCTGCAAAGAGCCGGCGCAATTCTTCAGGAGAGATGCGCCGCTTATCCGCACCAGATTTGGTGAGATAGACTCCTGAACTGGTAGCATAAGGTCGTGCACTACCTTTCCGAACCTGCACCAACAGCAACCGCTTTTCCTCGACCTGGAACTGCTGGACAAGTGGATAAATCGGGGGCTTCACATTTTCATTGGCTGTGTTTGAGATCAACTGGTGCAGTCGGTGAAGATCTTCGGGAGAGAGACCTTTGATATGGTGATCATCGCTAACACCAATGATCAACTGGCCTCCTTCGGCATTAGAGAAAGCAACGAGTTCCTCTGCCAACCTCCGAGCGTCCTGAAGGTTTTCCTTGAACTGCGTGAAGCTGTCTTCTCCTCCTGCAATCAGATCGGTGAGGTCATCAATATTCACTGGCTTCAAACCTCTACGGATGTTTTGTGGTTGTGGAGAGAGATGTAGGGCCTGTCCAAATTACTTTCAGAAATAGCCTTCTCGTTTTTTCTTCTCCATTGATCCGGCCTGATCCTGATCAATCAAACGACCTTGTCGCTCCGAACTCCTTGATTGCAGCATCTCCTCTAACAAGTCCTCCACACTCTGCGCCGTGGAGTCGATCCCTCCAGTCAAAGGATAGCAACCCAGAGTTCGGAAGCGAATCTTCCGATTTTTAGGCTCTTCTCCTGGTTCCAAGGGCATCCGCTCATCATCAACCATCAACCAGGTCCCTTGACGCTGTACCACCGGTCGTTCCTGGGCAAAGTAAAGCGGGACTACCGGAATCTGCTCCTGCAGAATGTAGAGCCAGACATCCAACTCCGTCCAGTTTGAAAGCGGAAAGATGCGCATGCTCTCTCCTGGCTGCAGGCGTCCATTGTAGAGTTGCCAAAGCTCCGGTCGCTGGCCCTTCGGATCCCACTGGTGGTGAGTGTTCCTAAAAGAGAATACCCGCTCCTTGGCTCGGGAGCCTTCTTCATCCCTGCGGGCTCCTCCAAAGATCCCATCGTACTTACCCTTGTCCAACGCCTGACGCAGGGCTTGGGTCTTCATCACATCGGTATGCACCCGACTCCCATGACTGAAAGGACCGATTCCTTGATCAAGGCCTTCCTGGTTGGTGTGGACAAGCAACTCCAGCCCAAGACGCTCCGCTGTTTGATCCCGAAACTGGACCATCTCCTTAAATTTCCAGGTAGTGTCAACATGCAGCAACGGAAACGGTAACTTGCCTGGAGCAAAGGCCTTGAGCGCCAAGTGCAGTAAAACGGAAGAGTCCTTACCAATCGAATAGAGCAACACCGGACGTTCAAATTGAGCAGCAGCTTCCCGGAAAATGTAGATGCTCTCTGCCTCAAGTTGCTTCAAGTGTTCAGACATCATGATAACCTCAGAGCGTTGAGCAGGTGCTTCAGATTTTCTTCCTGACTGTTCTGGTGGGTGTTCAAGACCAATTCAGGATGATCTGGTGGTTCATAAGGAGAAGAAATGCCAGTGAAGTTTGGCAACTTGCCCTCTCTGGCCAACTTGTAGAGTCCCTTGGGATCTCGCTCCTCACAGACTTCGATAGGGGTATCGACAAAGACCTCAATGAACTCTCTGGGATCCAGCAACTCCCGCACCTGCTGTCGCTCACTCCGAAAGGGAGAGATGAAGGAAACCAGTACGATCAAGCCAGCCTCCAGCATCAACTTGGAGACTTCTCCGACACGCCGAATATTCTCTGCTCGGTCTTCTTCCTGAAAACCAAGATCCCGGTTGAGTCCGTGGCGGACGTTGTCACCATCGAGCAGGTAGGTGTGATAGCCCAGCTCCACTAGCCGTTGTTCGAGTGCATTGGCCAGGGTTGACTTGCCAGAACCACTCAAGCCTGTAAACCAGAGCACTTTTGGTGTCTGTCCCTTGAGCTGAGAACGGATGGCCTTGTCCACTCTGCCCTGGTGCCAGACCACTTGACGCGAGGCTGTGGCTGTGATCATTCCTGCAGCAATCGTATTGTCGGTTACTCGATCCACCAGGATGAAAGAGCCTGTGGCCGGCAGGTCTTCATAGCGATCACAGGGGATGGCTTTCTCCAAGGCTAATTCACAGCGGCCCAGGTCATTGCGCTCCAGTTGGGGGGAAGGAAGTTCCTGCATGCTCTGAATTTCGAGTCGATGCAGCAAGCGCTTGATTGTCGCTGGCACGGCGACCGTCCCTAGGCGTAACTCATAGCGTTTCCCGGGTCGCAACGGCTGATCCCCAAACCAGACGAGGTTGGCCTCAAACTGATCGGTGACGATCATTGGTTCTTCTTTCTTCAGAACAAGGACTTCTCCCCGACTGAGATCCGTTTCTTTCTCCAGTACAATAGTGACCGCCTCTCCTCGCTCTGCAGATGGCTGTTCCCCGTGGACTCCAACGATCTGCTTGATCCGATTATCTGCCTGAGAAGGTAGCAGTAGCACCTCGTCGCCAAAAGAAATCTGACCAGCCGTGACTGTTCCCATGTATCCCCGAAAATCCTGGTGAGGCCGACTGACAAACTGCACAGGGAAGCGGAGAGGTTCCCCCTCGATCGAAGTTTGAATCTCGACTTCCTCCAACCAGCTCAGCAGGGTTGGTCCCTCGTACCATTCTGTATGTATCGATCGATGGACGACATTGGCGCCAGTAACGGCGGAGATTGGGAAGCAATGAAGCTCCTTCAGGCCAAGTTGTTGCCCAAGGGCTTGGATCTGCTCTTCCAGTTGCCGGTAGGTCTCCTGGTGATAGTCAAGCAGGTCGAGCTTGTTGACCACGACCGCCACGTGCTGGAGTCCGAGCAAGCGCACAACCGCCAGGTGACGACGTGTTTGGGAGAGCACACCCTTGCGGGCATCAACCAGTAGGAGAGCGAGTTGACAGTGGGAAGCCCCTGTGACCATGTTGGCAGTGTACTGCTCATGACCGGGGGTATCGGCGACAATGAACTTGCGCTGCTCGGTGCTGAAGTAGCGATAGGCCACATCGATCGTGATGCCCTGTTCCCGTTCGGCCTGCAGGCCATCTAACAGCAGGGAGAGATCCGGTTCAGCTAGGCCTCTTTTGAGTTGATCGGCTTTGAGGGTTGCCAGTTGGTCATCGGGGACCAATCCAGCGTCATAGAGCAAACGACCAATCAGGGTGCTCTTGCCATCGTCCACGCTCCCACAGGTCAGGAAGCGGAGCAGATCTTTTCGTAAGTGCTTTTCAAGAAGGGGAGGCATAAGTCAGGCGAATTTAGAATGTAAAATATTGATTTTCAAGGATTTAAAGTAATTTCACCGATCCAGCGCTCATGGTTCCTTGGACCAAGAGCATGCCGGCAATCCATTTCAAGGTGTCCGCTTTGGCTTCGGCAATGTCTCTCTTTAAATCTGCAATGCTCTGTGATTGACCCAATTGGGTTTCTTTGCAGAGGTGCTCGATATGTTGTTGGGTTTCCTTACGCAGCTCCGCAATGTCAATTTGTACATTGGCACTATCCTGTTTCTTGCCAGCTCGTTCTCAAGCAGCGTGCGTAATTAATCGATTTGCATTTCAGCCTGTTTCTCTGTGAATCCGACCTTTTTGAGTTTTTCCACATAGGTGAAAATGTCAAAGACCAACATAGGATAACCTCAGAGAAGAACAGTTCTTTAATGCTGGGTTCTCGCTCTTTGCTCAGGATCACCGCATCATTCAACTGAGTGAGCGCAAGTTGGAAATTGTGAAAGCGCTGGATCCAGCGAATGCCAGAATCAGTCATATTTTTAATTCATCCAAAAGAGAAACGTATTCGATCTGTTCTGAACTTTTTGAAAATATTTTTCTCCAATTGAACATCCAATTTGCAAAAATTGAGCAGTATCCTAAGAATGTATGACAAATTGTTCAATTATCGAACAATATTAAGATTCCTGAATTTTCTTAAGCAAAAGTTGTCTGAAACTTTGAAGATTCATGTTAGCTAGTACTACTTTAAGTTGTATTTACATTTTTCTCTATCGATAGCGTTGAAGCTGTGATTTTAGGGCAGCTAGCGTGTTGTCTAACAACACAATACACAAGTATCGCATGACTGATCCAATAGATTGTCAGTTCCAACTTGAGCTTCGAGGCTCAACATAGTGGGATTGTGAGCCGATTCATCACCAAAATGCATTCCAGTCCGATTCCTCCAAATTTCTATGTCTACCAACACTCCCAACGAATCTGCCGAGCAAGTTAAACCCAGTTCTGCTCAATTTCTGCCTGAATGGCTTCAATCTCCATGGATGCCCAAGCTGCTATTTGTAGTGGCTTTGCTAATTTGCTATGGCATCTCCGTGAATGTACGCTACCAGCAATTGGAAACCTGGAGAGGCAACCCACAGCAATTTTTTGTTGGTGAACAGCCTCTGATGACCACACTCGATGCTCCTTTTTTTCTGCGTTGGGCCAAGGAGTATCGTGATGGGGAGTATTTCAGTTATGACGACAAGCGTTCCTATCCATCTGGAACCCCGTGGTTTAGGGAGCAACAAGCTCAAATCGTTGCTAGTGAAAATGGAACACAAGCAGAGCCCGTATCTCCTCCTGAGCGTTTGACTAGTCCCACAGCAGTACCATTGCTGAGTTTCCTCGTCGCGATGATGAGTCCCTTCTTTGCAGGTAATCTCTACCTGGCCGGACACTGGCTGGTCATTCTAAGCGGGGGTCTGTTCATCCTGCCTTTGGGACTCTACGGCTGGAGGCTAGGATACCCGATCGCAGGAATGCTCGGGGGGTTGATCGGAACTTTCTGCAGTGAATACTTTGTGCGAGCTTCGATCGGAAGAATTGACACCGACATGCTCAATATCTTTTTTCCAATCCTCGGGGCTTATTTCGTGCTGCTAGCCTGCCAGGCCAAGCAAGAGCGTTGGGTCTGGACCTGGGCCGCACTCGCTGGGTTGAGTATGAACCTTTTTGTCTGGTGGTATGGGAAACCAGGCTTTGTCCTCGGTTGCTTTCTGACACTCTTGGTCGGACTGATCATCTGGAAAAGCTCAGCCCGACAAGGGCTACCCGCGCTTGGACTTTTTGTTTTTTTTGCAGGCCCTAGCAATTTGCTCAGTGGCCTTGCAAGTGTTCAAGGGTTTTTGGGGAATTACCTATTTGTTGGTGCGATTAAGGAAGCCCAAGCGCAGGAAGTAGTCAATCCTGTCACTTTTCCAAACGTCTTCAACACAATCTCTGAGGCGGCCAAGGT
>CAJXNF010000183.1 GCA_913056375.1 uncultured Pseudomonadota bacterium
TTTCAACCCTTTTGGAGGCTTTCACGATGACATGGCAGAATCGTTTTTCAGGAGTGTTCCGCACTAAAAACTCCAGTGATTCCAGCAACACAATCGAACCAACTGAGCAAGAAAATTACCGCCTAATTCTCTTGGGCATGCAAAAGGTGCATGGGCACCTCTTCCACATTAGTGAACCGAAGAAGTCTAATTGATGAAATGGGACATGGAGTCCCTTGATTCAAACTTCGAACAGTGTCTCTCAAGGATTTCTTCGTTCGTCAAACTCCTTTAGCATTTTTTTCACTTCAGTGAGTTTGCGTTCCACTTCTTCACGCTTGTGCCAATCCTTTCTTTGTTCTGCAGCCAGCATTTCGCTCTTGAGCTCCAACATGCGATCCAACAAATCAAAGCGATCCATGATAATTGTTCCCTCGCTACTAGCCACTGTAATCGTTAATTTGGCCAAATATAGTTTCCATGAGTTCCTCTCCTTTGGTTGAGGTGGTTGATCAAGCCAAGTAAGCTCGATAAATGGAGGGTCTTAGGCGGCAGAAGTTGTTCAACTGGCCAGACAGCTGGAACAAAGAAGGCGATACCCGATAACTAAAGACTCGATAGAGGTGGTACTGCTCACGATTTCTCTCAGAAAACAGTAATTCATTGGCAGTTACAAAAAATGGGGTCAGTTTGCCATACTTGGTGGTCTTCACCTCGATGAAACGTTCCTTACCATCCTGCTCAAAAGAGCGTATGTCGTAGCCAGCATTGGGCCCAATTGTTTCGGAAACCTGCTCCACAGAATCCAGCAAATCTATCCGGCCTATCGTTCGTAAGCGGGCTTTTTCATAGGCCATCACCAGTTTTTCTCCTGCATCTCCCAACTGTTGATTGCTTGCTTCCAACTCCAGGTAGTTGATGCCAACCCACGCCTCTGCATCGTTTGGTGAGAGCAGTGGCAAGGAAGAATTCTTAGGGGCACTCTCCATTATCTCCAGCAGTTGCTGCATCATCCTTGGTTTGGGGACTGTCAGCGTGTCCTGTAAAAAAAGTTGGCTGAATTCAGGATTGTGCTGCAGAAACTCCCGAATCACTGCTGGAACAAGTTCTTTCTGGTAGTTGTAAAGCGGCTTGTATCCACTGATACTCGGCAACCCAAGTTCGATCAGTGCTGCGCTGATGTTCTGGTACATCAACTCAATTTCATGTTCTATTCGCAAATTGAGACGGCTAACCAGCTTTTTACAGTGATCTACTTTATTATAGAATTTCCCCAACATCTCGCTTCGGAGCATCGAGAAATAGTCTTCCACGATGATTGCTACTTCGGTGTGCGTCCATGTCCGGTGCATTGGATGCCTGGTCTGTGAGGAGGTTGCGATAGTGAGGAAAAAGTCGGTTCCCAACTGAACATAGGTGGGAGAAGAGAATCAATTTTTTCGCTGAAGAGAGCACCTGAACAGGACAACAAGATCCAGACCACACGAAGAATACAGATATCAGGATGCTACGGCTGCGAGTTGTTCATTCTCAAATAGTGCTGATCAGAGAAGCGCTGTACTTGCCTCCAGGATTCTTGGGCAAGCACTGTATCAAGGTAGGAATTGATCGCTTGAAACTAGGGGCTAGGGGCTTTGAATCAAACGTTGTGAAGCTTTTGAACGACAGGTCAATCAGGTTGGATGTGGCAACTCATCTCGTAGACGTTCCAATCTGACTTGCTGGCAACTTTGTCATACAGTCTACGAGCCCGATAGTTGTTATCTCGGGTGATCCAGCGGAAAAGTCCCCAGCCTTCCTGAAGACCAATTCGTTGGAGTTCATCCAGCAGCAATTGCCCCACTCCACCACCACGAGCGCTGGGCAGGACAACCAAATCATCCAGAAAGCCGATATTCTGACCACGTAACGGGCTCGGCATCGCTCGGAAATGAGCCATGCCCACGAGTGCAGCTTCTTGAACAGCCACCAGACCCTGAAGTGGATGGGATGAATCCATCAGCCAACCCCATGTGGTTTGAATGCCCGTTTCGGTGAGAGCAACTCGATAGTGTTCTGCATAGACCTGGTAGAGTTCCAACCATTGCTCAAAGTCTGCTTCTTTCAGTTCACGGATGAGAGTCATTGGAGAGAGCTTGTTATGTTCGTTGTAGGATTCAATGACAGCCACCATATTCAATGCGGCCATCTGGCATTATGGTATTGCAGAGGCGTGAGCCGAGCATCAGCGCAAAGTGCATTTCTGCGCCTTGTAGGTCAGCACCATCTAAATCAGCTTCCCGCAAGTCGACTCGATAACAGACAGCTTCCCTCAGGTTGGCTCCTCGTAACTCGGCTCGACGTAAATCCGCGTAACTGAGGTTGGCTTTCTCCAGATTGACGTTCATCATCACTGAGCTCTGCAACTCTGCTCTCTCCAGGTTGACTGCACGCATGTCGGCTTCATTCAAATCAACATCTTCCAGATCTGCACCCTGAAGCTGCGCTCCCTGCATCGTTGTAAAATCAAGGTTCGCCTCCCAAAGATGCGCTCCGCTCAAGTTCGCTCCTTCCAACTGGGCTCCTTCCAAATTGACTTTTTCCATCTTGGCCCCGACCAGATTGACCCCACGGAGATCCGCGTAACTCAGATCGGCTCGGCTCAAGTTGGCATAGCTCAAATCCGCATCGACCAGATCTGCCCCATTCAATTCAGCCCCTCGCAGATCCACACCGGACAGTTGACCCTCCGGACAAGCGTTTGTCTCACGCAATTGCCGCAAATGAGCGGGATCAAAGTTTTCTTCCATGCTCCCTACCTCTGCATGAAGCGCAATGACGTTATAGATTTGGTCACTTAAAAAAATGATCGATAGACCTGATGAAAAATGTCACAAACTGAACACAAAACAAGGTTATTTTCTTGCCCCAGAACAACAATTTTTCTGAGTCACTCTTCTACAATACCAAAAGAATATCACCTTCCCATGAAGTCATCACTCACTTCATCCACCAGCAACATCCCTGATGTCGGCCGAATATAACTGTGATATGTAATTTTATTTTTATCTTTTTTTATTGTTTTTATATATTTTAAAAATTTTTTATAGACTATTTAATTTATTTATAAATGAAATTAGCTATTTATGAAAAATTCATAAAAAAATATAATTTATTATTGAAATTTAAAATACTATTTAGTAACATTATTGAAACTTAAGACAACAGAGGAAACAATATCCGTTGCACACAACACTTGGAGAAAAAAATGGCTAACTACAATCCACTTCACTTTCAACAACTGACAGAAACCAAGTCGAGCCCCATCTGCAGCTTATCCGGCGCCGTATTGAGCGGTTTAGATCTGTTGGGAGCTGATCTCCGTTATGGCACTCTAGAAGGAGCAGACTTGAGTGGCTCTAATCTAGCAGACGCAAAACTAACAACCGCAAATCTGGGTAGGGCAAAACTGAGTGAAGCACGTTTGGCAGGAGCAGATCTCTATGGAGCTAATCTGGAAGGGGCAGACCTGCGAGGAGCAGACCTGCGAGGAACAGACTTACGCCGAAGCAAACTAGCCCAGGCGGACCTACGTGGAGCAGACCTACGTGGAGCAGACCTACGGGAAGCCGATTTGTTTGGAGCAGATTTTCGTGATGCTGATTTACGAGAAGCCAATCTGGAAAAGACCGCCTTCGGTGGACAACGTTTCTGTGACTACATCAATGTCGCTTAGGCTGCTGAAAACAATTCTCTACAAGTCTAACACTTCTTCCGCTAGCTAAGACAACACCCTACGTTGGCTCCTCACAGTGGGAGCCAACCAGAAAGCTACCTCAACAAGTCCACAATCTCTTGATCCTCTGGAAACCTACCTTCATTCAACTTTGAGAAGAGCAACCGATCTTCAGCGAAGACCTCAAACGCCCCTCTTCCGCCAGCTACCAGTTGCGTTTCTAGTTGCAGCTGTTCCTTCAATGTAGCAGCCAACCTGGCTGCTCGGGGTTGGTAGTTTCAAACTCTGCAGTATTCAATACGAATCGTCATTTTGTCTCCTGATCGTTTTCAGTTGAATTCCTAAGATCGTTTCATTGGATTCATTAGCTAGCTTAGTCGATTGAGAGCCGAAATACCAAGCTGACTCTTGCGTCTGGTATCGAATCAATCACCCGGCAGGGGAACCTCTGGACCAAGCATGCCTTCTGCTCGAAGTTCCAACCAAAGATCACGCGGAATTTCTAGCTCAAATAACCGTAAGTTTTCCTGCCACTCCTCACGACTCCGTACACCGGTCAATACCGTGGCAACTGCTGGGTGACCGAGCGGAAACTGTAGAGCAGC
Source organism: uncultured Pseudomonadota bacterium (assembly GCA_913056375.1). Lineage (GTDB taxonomy): Bacteria > SAR324 > SAR324 > SAR324 > NAC60-12 > JCVI-SCAAA005. Next base: position 4,300 of record CAJXNF010000183.1, read on the forward strand.
AGCCTTGAGAGGCACACCATGTCGTTGACAGATCACTTCCATCGCCAAAGCCCGATCAATCAAGTCCTGGGGAGCCTCGACGTAGTTGTAGGTGGTTCCAGGGACTGGATTGGCTAAAATCCCACTATTGTAGACACCGCCAATCACAATTGAGGTCCCGTGCTTCAGACACTTGGGGAGCAATTCAGCCAACGAACTTTGATCCAGCAGGGTATAGCGTCCTGCGAGTAAAAAGCAGTCAAAGTCCCCATGATCAAGGAACTTGGACAGCATCTCCCATTGATTCATTCCAGCGGAAACAGCCTTGATACTACCCTCTTCACGCAACCGATTCAGGGCTTGATAGGCTCCTTGCACCGCATCCGTGAAGTGTTCGTCAGAATCATGGATATGTAGAATGTCGACTGCGTCCACTCCAAGACGCTGAAGGCTCTCCTCATGGGAGCGCAGCACTCCATCGTAAGAGAAATCAAAAATGAAGCGCTTGTCTAGATTCGCCAGGTAGAACGGCTGTCTGTCTCCGTACAGTTCAGTACCTTCACGGACACCTGGACGAATCAACCGACCAACTTTGGTAGAAATCAGTGGACGCCTGGACAATTGCGGTAGGCAACGGCCGATCCGTTCTTCAGAGAGACCATATCCATAGAAAGGGGCTGTGTCCACATAGTTAATCCCCGAATTCAGAGCCTCTTCAATCGTTAGGAGCGCTTCTTCTTCAGAGACTTTATTTCGCAAGTTGCCCACAGGCGCTGCGCCCAGGGAGAGTTGTGACACGCCCAGTCCGCTGGATCCCAGGGCATTGGTTTCAAATGGATTGGGCATAGGACTTCCTGAAATGAGTTTCGAATTACGATCAATACCAAAGTAGTATCATTCCTGAGGTCGATACAATCAAAAAATGGCTATCCGCAAGATACTCTATTAGAGATGTGGTGCAAGGATTCATATTTTGCTGACAGTCGAATCCAGGCCTGCCATATTGATTATTACAGGGAACTGCCCAAGTCATTTTGACACAGTTACCTTGCTGCTGTAGCCATTTCCTCTTAACCAAAAACGGAGTCTATGATCAAACTGACTGAAAATGAAGCCTTGATGGTACTGGTGGATCTCGTCCAGGAATCTGATGAATTGCCTGCGAAGGCCCGCTTGGAAGTTGATGGGAAGGTTAAATGGCTACTAAAGCAACATGAGAAAATTAGTGATCCTCAATGGACGCTCTATCACCGCAAGTGGAAAGCAACGAGTCAGCACGATGAATTTTATGAATCTGCCATTACTATTCTGAAAGGCAGTACAGCAGAAACACGTCATCGTGCTTGCGCCTGGATGTGGGCTGCTGCCATCGCTGCTGGAGTAGCTTCAGCTACAATTGATGAGAACAATGTTTCTGCCAAGGAGATGAAACTCATCCAAAGAACTCGAAAACAGCTCGGAGTTTCCATTACAGAACAGTATGTGGCCTTTGGCAAACTACCACATACTGCACTGGAAGAATTGAAACTTTGCAGCTAGCACGGGCCTTAGTGTAGGGAAAGTAAGTAGACGGTAGGAACGGGTGGGATGAAGCCATCCCACCCAGCAGAGTTGGAAGTAACTTAGACGACGTCGTCGCCGGCTCCAGCCATGATGAGTTTGCCTTCCTCTTCAAGCTTCTTGACGACCTTGATGATCTTCTGTTGGGCACCTTCAACGTCTGCGACCTTGACTGGTCCCATGTTCTCCAGATCATCGTTGAGCATCTCGGCTGCCCTGGTAGACATTGAGCTCAGAATCAGCTCTTTGACTGCATCACTGGCGGTCTTCAAGGCCATCGCCAGATCAGCTTTATCCACATCCTTCAGCACTGTCTGCATCTGCTTGCTATCAATCCGCGTCAGAT
>CAJXNF010000184.1 GCA_913056375.1 uncultured Pseudomonadota bacterium
ATTTCCATTGGCATCTTTACCGTTGAGTTGGCAGCTCGACTCTACGCTTGTCCAACTGAACAGAGGTGTTCCGGTAAGTTCGGTAGAATCCGCTACTTGTTCTCTCTGCATGGATTGGTAGATCTATTGGCAATTTTGCCCTTCTATCTGCAATTGATCTTCAGCTTCTTTGCCTTCGATGCTCGGTTTTTAAGAATTCTCAGGGTGCTGCGTTTTCTCAAGGGCTTCCACTACTCTCGTTCATTACAGCGACTCACCCAAATTTTCTCCGGAAAGTCAGAAGAGCTGCTCTCCTCACTGATTGTGATGCTCTCCTTGCTCTTTGTTACCTCCACCCTGATGTACTACGCAGAGCACGAAGCGCAACCGGATAAATTCGGTAGTATCATCGAGTCAATGTGGTGGGCAGTAGCGACGCTGACAACCGTGGGCTATGGGGATGTCACCCCAATCACCAGCTTGGGTCGCTTCCTGGGAGCAGCGTCTGCAATCATTGGGATTGGCTTGTTTGCGATTCCCACCGGAATCTTGGCTGCGGGCTTTGCAGAAACCGACGAACAGGAGAATTCAATCAATACCCAAAAGGAAGATTCCCCAAAAGTCTGCAGTCACTGTGGACAGATCATCAAATGAAGTTTAGATAGATAATTGACTGTCCAAGGTTGGCACTTCTTTGAGCTTCAAGTACCGACGATGAACCAGCCCGAGTAGACTTTGTACCAAGCTAAAGATCAGCCTCGTCCCTGGTAAAATCGAACTCAACCCGCCCAGTAATTTTTTTCATTTTCTAATTTTTTGATTGACAAAACCGGTTTTGGTCGTCAAATTATCCGAAACCGGTTTTGGTAATTCAATCAGCGACTATGAAAATCACCATTCAAGATCTTGCGGATCACTTAGGGATTTCTAAAGGGACTGTTTCCCGAGCACTCCGAGGTTATGCTGATGTCTCTGCCTCCACGGTAGAGAGAGTTCAGCAAGCGGCTAAAGAATTAGGTTATCAACCCTCCGCCGTAGCTCAGGGAATCAAAACGGGGTTGGCCCGCTCTGTTGGCTTGATTCTACTGCCCAAATCTCGGGCTGCGAGTCGTCCATTTCTGATGCAATTCATCAATGGAATCTCCACCTCGATTGCCAAGCATGGCTACACGTTAACAGTAGCGACTGCACAATCCGATGCAGAGATGCTTGAGCTTCATCGTGATCTGTTTGTGCAACGCAAGGTGGATGGATTTATTCTGCCTCGAACAATGCACAATGATCCACGCATTCAGATTCTTGATCAGTTAAAGGCTCCTCTCGTACTTTACGGACAAACCGAGAACCTGACTCAGTATTCCTGGTTTGACATCAATCAGGTTGAGTGTTTCCGAAGAGCAACAACCCGCCTGCTAGATTTTGGCCACAGGCACTTGGCGTTCCTGGGAGGAGATGCTCCACTGTTTTATAACAGTCTCCGCAGAAAAGGTGTGGAATTTGGCATCCGAGAGTTCGACCAAGAAGAAGTCCAACTACAAGTTTTTGAGAACATTACTACCGTCGCAGATGGGTTGGAGTGTGCGTTGAGATTATTGCAATCATCACAACCTCCAACGGGATTCCTGTGTGCCCTAGACCTCTCTGCGCTTGGGGTGATTCGGGCAATCAAACAACTGGAGTTGATCCCAGGTGAGCATGTTTCGGTGATCGGATATGAAGGGATCCCCGAGGGAGAATTCAGCGAACCAAGTTTGACTACCTTTGAAGTCGATCAATATGAGGCTGGTTTTCAGTGTGGAGTCAAGTTGATGCAGCTGATCCATGAGAAAGGGGCGAAGGTCACTGGGACGCTGACCATGGCCGCGTTGCTAGAGCGTGGCTCTGATGGCCCAGTCCGTTTCAACTCCACTGAATTGGCGACTTTCATCCGTAATCGTAAACGGCTGCTGTCATCTCAGGAGAAACTTCACAGAATGACTGAAAAATCGTTGAGAAACTGACAAGTGGCTGATGACGTCTTAGAGCCATTGGGCTCTAATTCTCTGTTCGTGCTTCGTTGACCAAGCAACGAACAATCGTGCTCTCCGTAATCATTCAGGAGTATAGCGGAGAGATCTCTGACTGGGTCGAAGTTGACCCTTAACACCTCTTGAGAGAGTAACATGATGAAAACATGGATTCGCAGAGGGAGCCAAAGTGCCCTGGCAATTTTGGCAGGAACCTTCCTACTCAGCGGAGAAGCCTTCGCTCAGAGCCTGCGCTTTTGGACCACTGAAGAACAACCAGATCGACTTGCCAAGCAAGAGCAAATGGCAGCTGATTTCAAAAGTCAAACAGGGGTTAGCGTTGAGGTAATTCCCATCTCAGAAAAAGATTTAGGGACCCGAGCGACTGCTGCTTTTGCCGCTGGTGATCTGCCAGATGTGATCTATCACCCTCTTCAATATGCTTTGCCTTGGGCGGAGTCTGGGTTGTTAGATACAGAAGCTGCAACTGAGGTCATTTATGGTCTTCGAGCTAGTACCTTCTCCCCCGGCGCCTTGGACATGGCCGCAATTCGTGGTGGTTATGCCTCTGTACCTGTTGATGGCTGGACACAGCTGGTGGTCTACCGTAAAGATCTCTTCGAAGCCCATGGTCTGAATCCACCAAACAGTTATGCCAACATCGAGGCAGCACTTGAGAAACTACACAACCCACCTTCGATGTATGGTTTTGTAGCTCCCAATAAGATTGACGAAGCCTTCATGAGCCAGGTGTTGGAGCATGTCTTCTTATCTAATGGAGTGAGTCCTGTGAATCAACAAGGACTGCAGGAACTTGATGAGAAGGCCACCGTCGAGGTCTTGAATTTCTACAAAAAAATTCAGGATGCCTCTCCTGAAGGAGAATTGTACTGGCAGCAGTCCAGGGCAATGTATTTCGCAGGCGAAGCGGCCATGATCATTTGGTCTCCCTTCATTCTTGACGAGTTGGCTGGACTGCGTGACAGTGCTCCACCAACGATCAACAGTGACCCAACCAGTAAGGAACTTGCTTCCAAGACGGGTGTGATCACTACTCTAGCTGGTCCGTCCAATCCTGATGGTGCTGCCTGGGCTGATATTCGATACTTCGGCATCACTGCAGACGCTGACACTGACAATGCAATGGAATTCGTTCGATTCAGCATGACAGACGGCTACGTGCAGACGCTGAGCATTGCTCCAGAAGGAAAGTTCCCTGTTCGCCGTGGTGATTCCAAGAATCCAGGACTTTACTTGGATGCATGGTCCAAACTACCTGTGGGAGTTGACCGCAAGGCACCGCTGGCTGATCTCTATCCTGCAGAGGTCATTTCTTCGATTGCAGCCGGTTTGGAAACCGCCAATCGCTGGGGTGTTCGTGAGGGACAGTTGGCCTTGGCCTCCAAGATCGTCAACGCCAAGGTGCTCAACCGCTTGGTACGAGAGTTCATTGACGGTGAGCGCAGTGCCACAGCAACTGTTCAGCTCATGAACCAGGAATTGGCTCAGATCAACTGACCAATCGAGAAATGACCCTGTGTCAGTACTGAGTAAATCCAAGCTCGGGCCTCTGGCCCGAAGGGAGCAACGCCTCGCCTTGGGGTTGTTGCTCCCAACTGTTCTTATTGTTTTTGCGATTGTTCTCTTCCCACTGCTGGCTACGTTCTGGATCAGCTTCAAGCCTGTTACCCTCGCAGATCTTCGCCCCCCAGAAATCTTTGTCCGAGAGCGCACTCGGGGGCTAAAAAATATTCAGGCTGCTGGAGATAGCTTCCGCCTAGAATATCGCTTGAGAAATTCTTCCCAAACAGAATGGGTGCGTCAGGTTGTCTTGGAAGACACCCTACCCAGCGGACTTGAAATCACAGACTTGGACTCCCGATGTAAACTGGCTGGACGTGAACTACGCTGTGAGTTGGGGGACTGGGAGCCAGCACAAAATGAAAAATTACGCTTTCAAGCGCAGGTTGCGGAGGGGTGGCTTATTGAGAGAGAAGATCCTGGTAAGACCCAACCGACCATTACCGGCGAGAGTTCTAACAAGCTGCTGAGCAGCAACTTTACGTTAGAGAACTTTTCGGATGTCTTCGTGATGCGTGAGTTTGAAGCCATCTTGCTGGTGACCTTCGCCTATACGGTCCTGGGAACACTGGGAGCAATTGTTGTAGGTCTGTTTGCGGCTCAATTGCTCAACCTCTCTTTCCCTGGACGCATGATCTTTCGTGGACTCTTTCTCTTTCCCTACGTAGCACCAGTGATTGCTATGGCCTTCACCTGGCTGGTACTGCTGGATCCCAATTCAGGAGCCTTGAATGCCTTACTCCTTCAAATGGGCGCCATAGAGACTCCAATCAATTTCTTTGGGATTCGCTGGACCGAAGTGGAGCTTTTTGGGTTGAATCTACCCATTCCCCTAGCCTTGTTGATGGTCATTGCCTTCGAAGTTTGGCGCTATTTCCCGCTTTCTTTTCTCTTCATCCTGGCCAGAATGCAATCTGTCCCGCAAGATATGTTTGAAGCTGCAGAGATGGATGGGGCCACACCTTTTCAGAAATTTCGAGAACTCTGGTTACCTCAATTAGCTGGAATCCTAGCTGTCCTGTTTTTGTTACGCTTCATTTGGACCTTCAACAAGTTTGACGACATCTTTCTCCTGACTGGTGGGGCAGCCGGCACCCGTACACTGACCGTTAGCGTTTATGAGCAGGCCTTTGCAATCAACAATCTTGGGGCTGGCTGCGCTGTGGCAGTTGTCATCTCGCTGTTGCTGGGACTGTTTGCTCTGGCTTATTTTCGTAGTTTGCCCGCAGAGGAGGGTTTGTGACCGCTCGTCAGTGGCAGACTCTACTGTTCACAAGCTTGGGACTTGGAGTCATCTGGGCTTTCGTGATTTTTGCGATACTAGCCGCTGGATTCTCACTGTTAGAAGGAACAGGACTAATGCCCAGCAGTGTCCAGATCACGATTTGTGGGTTGATGGCTGGAATGTTGGGTCTGATTCCTATAAGGCGTCGGACGCGCGGATTGATTGCTGGCTTCGCACTTGGCATCTCTCTACTCTTCCACTTGCTGGCTACTGATACCCCCTTTCAAAATCCGGAAGCAAATCCGCTGCTGCAAAGTCTGGGAGCTCTGCTGGGATCTTTACTGTTGGTGATGGTGCTGGTCTTCAGTTTTCGTACATTGGGTCCGGGTGTTCTCAATCGACGACGCTGGGAGCTATGCATCTTGTCAAGCCTACAGGTATTTGGCTTTGTCTTTTTCACGGTGATCGTAGTGCTGCCATTCTATGTGATGCTGATGACAAGCTTGAAGTCACAGCAAGCGCTCTTGATGAACCCACTGGATTTGACGCCTAACTGGAGACAGGACGGCTGGGCGATATTCCGTTCCTATATTGAATTGTTTAGAGATTTCAACTTCGGACGCTACATTGGGGTTTCTGCGATTGTCTCACTGGCAACCGTTGCACTGACTTTGCTGTTTGCCATACCGGGCGCCTACGCTGTCGCTCGCTTGCGCTTCGAAGGACGCAAAGTGCTCTCCCGCTCAATCCTGCTAATCTATCTGGTTCCAGCGATTGTACTGGTCATTCCGCTATATGTGATTTTTTCCCAATTGGGCCTGCGGAATAGCTTGATGGGGCTATTGATCGTTTACCCTGCAACCACGCTACCTGTAGCACTATACATGCTACAAGGCTACTTTCGTGGTATTCCACCAGAGTTGGAAGAAGCCGCCTTGATGGACGGCTGTTCACGCATGGTCGCTATCCGACAGGTGACCATGCCCTTGAGCATACCGGCGCTGGCTTCAGTGGGGCTATATGTGTTTATGATTGCCTGGAATGAATTTTTGTTCGCCTTCATGTTTCTGGACGATCCAAGTATCTTCACGCTCCCTCGAGGAGTCGTTTCCTTAAATTCTTCAGAAGTCCCCCGGCAACACCTGATGGCTGGAGCTGTGATCTCCACTGTACCTATTTTGATTCTGTTCCTCTGGGCCGAACGCTTCCTGGTCAAAGGATTGACCGCAGGTAGCGTGAAAGGCTGAGGTTCATGAAAAAATTCAAAATGACTATCTTGAATCGATTCTATTGAGGCTTTATGGCAGGAATTGTGTTGCGGGGCGTACACAAAAGCTTTGGCGAGGTGGAGGTCATAAGGGG
>CAJXNF010000185.1 GCA_913056375.1 uncultured Pseudomonadota bacterium
CAGCGACGGTTCTTTCACTGAGGCTATTTTGATAATCGCTGAGGCGAGTTCGGTTTGTTGTGCCAACTTCAATCAGCTTTGCACCAGCTTCCCTAAGGATATCAGGAATGCGAAAGGATCCTCCAATTTCAACCAACTCACCTCTGGAAACCAACACCTCGCCACCTTCACAGATGGCTTTCATCATCAGAAAAACTGCTGCTGCATTGTTATTAACAACAATTGCCGACTCGGCCTGGCTGAGATTACACAGCAGACTTTCAATACGATCCATTCGTTGACCTCTTTCACCGGAGGCCAAGTCCAATTCAAGGTCAGAATATTGGGATAATGATAGGATGGTCTGAGCTAGGAGTTCTTCACCAAGTGGTGCTCTACCCAAATTGGTATGGAGCACAATGCCGGTGGCGTTAATGACTGGGGAAAGTTGTGAGGGCTTTCTTTGAGTGAATCTCTTTTTTGCCTGAGACAGAATTCCTATCCGAGAGCTCATCCACTCAGGGAGATCACTCTCGGATGAACATTGATTGTAGTTAAGTCGCAAACCTTCCAGCCAGGATTCGATTTGCTGACGCTGCAATTTTACGTTTGTAAGACCCGCCTGAGTTAGGGTCAGTTCAATTTCCTGGATCGACGGGAGATTACGATACCAGGAGGACATGATTAGCCAACCTTAGATGCTACAGTCTTTTCATCAGGTTGTAATTCAACTTGATCGTCAGATACATTAGCACTTCTATTCAGGGATGAATCGATTTCAGAAACTTCAGCTTCAGATTTTGAAGATGATTGTTCTTCATCGTTTGTATCTCTCTTAGCAGGTTGCCTCTTCCGAGTACGAGTAGTCTTGGAGGATGTTTTTCTGGTTCCGCGTTTGGCTGATTTTGGCATCTCAACCACAGGAGCCAAGGAATCAGGTTGCTCCTCCAGATTTACTTCCAGCGTTTGTTCTGAAGGGTCTTCAGATTCAGCTTTTGCCAAATCTTCCAAATTTCTCTCCTCCTCCTTTTCAGGGGGCTCAGATGACTTCAGTTCTTCGCTAGTAGTTTCCTCAGTTGGGATTTCAATCTCAACGTTCTCATCCCCTGATTCCTCAGGAGCTTTATCAGTAATTGCCTCAGAGTCTGTAACTGAAGAATCTTCAGAAAGTGTCAACTCGTCTGAAATGAAGTTTTCTTCTGAGAGAGGGATTGCCTTGTGCTCTGAGGAAGGATCCAAAATCTTTGTCTCTTCGGAGTCTGTCTGGGCAGACGACTGGTCTTGGACAGTAGATTCGTTCTCCTTGGAAAGCGTCAAGTCTTCGGAGGGCTTGGTTGTCTCTGAAGATTCTTGAGCGCTGTTGTCTACGGTTGAATGTTCCGTCGAAGTCAAGTCCTGTGAACCCAACTCTTGGACTTCGACGGAAAGTGCGTTTCCCAGGGTTTCTGTTGCTGCAGGTTGATTGAGCAAATTTCCTTGGGCATCAATGTGAGTGCTGCTGAAAACGATGGTATGCGGCGGAAGTGTCCTCAGTTTTCTTCGCCAAGGAGAAATAGGCAGAGGTTGCCACGGGGAGTCATCCTCCTTGCCATTTTTCTCATGGACGCTGCTGTAGACTGTCCAACCTGCCGAACGCTTTGGTTTGGGTGGGGGTTCTTCAAACTCATCTGCTGTAGCAACATTTTCATCCTCATCAGCGACGTTATCATCCTGTTGATCTAGTTGATCATCTGATGACTCATCGTTGAAATCACGACGACCACGACCACGGCCTCTACCTCTGCCGCGATTTCTTGAGCGAGATTTTTGTTGTTTGCTTTCATCCTCCTCTTCTTCGTTACTTGAACTGTTTTCAGCGACTGATTCAAGAGGAGTAGCCACTTCTTCCAACAGTGAATCTTCTTGATCCTCATTTTGCTCTTTCGCAGGATGAGGTTCTTTGTGAATGCGGAAATCCCTCCGTGCTCTTGCTCTGAAATCACGATTTCGATAGGCCTCGCGAGGATCACTGTCCACGGACTCTTGAACAAGGCCACCGTCACGTCCAACAAGTTCAATATCTGGAATCTCACCTGGAGTAAGGTTTGGATCAGGTGTGATCTTGATCCTAAGAGAATATTCCATCTCCAATTGATAGAGATGCTTCCTTTTCTGGTTTAGTAATTGTTCTGCCAACACGAGGGGGAGTCGTAGCCGTACCTCTTGAATCTTGCCACTGAGAACCAGATCTCTCATCTGTCGCAGGAGCTTATTTGCGAGCGAAGAGTTTGAGATGACTTTTCCAGAGCCATGGCAAGCCGGGCAAAGTTCTTTTCCACTTTGAGAGAGACTGGATGCAATCCGCTGCCGGCTCATCTCCAGTAGTCCGAATTGGGAAATTTCGCCCAGCGTCCACTTTGCTTTGTCTTTGGACAGGGATTCCGAGAGACATTGAACGACTGCCTGACGATTCTGGCTATGGTTCATGTCAATGAAATCAATAACAATCAGGCCTCCAAGATTTCGAAGTCGGAGTTGCCGAGCTATTACTGCCGCGACCTCAATGTTGGTTCGGAGTGCAGGCCGCTCAACATTGTTTTTCTGGTTAGATTTACCAGAATTGACGTCAATCGAGACAAGAGCCTCTGTTGGCTGAATTACCAAACTACCCCCAGAAGGTAAAGGCACCTGGGGGTGGTTCAACCATTCGATCTGATCTTCAATTCGATGCTCAGAGAATATCGGGCGCTCTCCAAGGTAGAGTTGAAGTTTCTTTTGACGACCTGGCATGTTGGTCTGGAAGAATTCTAAGGCTCTTTGAAAGGCTTCGGGATCGTCGATGATTACATCACCCACATCATCGGTGAAGTAATCCCGTAGCATCCTCACGACAGCATCTTCCTCTTGGTGTAAGAGGGTTGGCTTTGAGGAAGCTTCAAAGCTTTGCTTGATCTGATTCCAGGTTCTCCGAAGTGTCATAAAATCTTGCTTCAGTTCGCTCAAGCTTCTGTCAACTCCTGCTGTGCGAATGATTGCGGAGGCGTCTTCACTTCCTAGGCCCTTGAGCAAATGTTTGAGGCGAGTTCTCGTTTCGTTATCCTCGATTCGTTTGGATACTCCTCCCTTGTCACTGTTGGGCATGAATACGAGAAAACGCCCAGGAAGTGAAATATTCGTTGTTAAAGCGGCGCCCTTGTGAGCGATCTCATCCTTTGCCACTTGAACCATGATTTTCTGGCCAGGATGCAGCAATTGATTGATGGCAGGTCTCCCACGAATACCTCTTGGTGCCTTGAAAAGCATTTGGTTTAAATCAGAAGCCGCGAGGAAACCATGCCGTTCCGCGCCATAGTCAACGAAAGCGGCTTGAAATGAAGATTGGATCTTCACCACAATCCCGATGTAGATATTTCCTACGGTTTGGGCTCGGTGGGTGTAATCAATGTAGAGATTGTCCAGCATCTGATTGTTGGCAATCGCGATGCGTGTTTCATCATCTTCAACATTGATCAACATGTTTTTGTTGGAATCTGACATCCTTCTCCTTTGTAAGGAAATTGGAGATGATGACGCTTGGTTCCAAGAGGTGGGTCTTCTAGTGGCAGTAACCTACTGGCGAACAGAAAGAGCTTTTCTTAGGCTTCTGATAGTTGGTTCCAAAGACTGGCTTTGCTTGGATTTTCAGCAGTCCAACAATCCTTTGATTGCTGTGATTTCTTCGGACAAAGTCATGAAGATTTCAAAACTGTGGAAACCAGGATCCAACAAATTTGGGGTTCAAAATTCGATTCGTTGAAGCAGAGGAACAACAGTTCCTCAATATTTCATCGTGATCTGAGCTTCTGAATGATTGTGCCTATTGTTTTCTGGCGTCATTAGGTTCTGCTTTTGGAAGCAGGACCACGACTGCAAGTGCAGTCCGAAACTGAGCGTCAGGGCGTGCTATTCGGTTTCCTTCATCGGAACTACCTCGTACTCGCCGTGTTCGTTTTTCAAAATCATTTCAATGCGTTCTTCCGCCCTTTGAAGTAGCCGGTGGCAGTCCCGGCTGTGGCGGATACCTTCCTCAAAAGCTTGCAGCGCTTCTTCCAAAGCCAAATCACCACTTTCAAGGCGACGAACAGCTTCGTTGAGTTGCTGAAGAGAATCTTCAAAACTGGGAGATTCAGCCATTCAGATGGCCTCAATAATTCGACTGACCATCACGTTAGGCGGTCCGTCTTGAGCTTTTATGGTCAAATCTGCTGTTAAGTAAACGGGTTCTCTCTGCTGAAGCATTTGGTTAACTTTTTCTTGCCAGTTTGGCTGCTGGAGCAAGGGTCTGTGTTGGTCACATTGTAACCGCTGTTTTAGGGTCTCTCGATCCACCTGAAGATAAACGGTTTTGCCAATGCCTTTCAGTAATTCTTGATTCTCTGATCGGAGAAACATCCCTCCCCCTGTCGAAAGAATCGTGTTGTGCACATTTTGGAGATTTTCCAAAAGTTTGGTTTCCAAATCCCGAAAGGTTGCTTCTCCCGCATACCGGAATATTTCCTCGATTGTGCAGCCTTGCTGTTTCTCAATTTGCTGATCAGTATCCAGGAAGAAATAACCGAGGCGATTTGCTAATTTTCTTCCAACAGTGGTCTTGCCTGCCCCCATGAAACCAATCAAAATGATGTTCATGCAGGGATGTCCATCGAGGTTTCTTCATTGGAGCAACTCTCGATCCAACCACCACCAAGCACTCGATCCCCCTCATAAAACACGGCTGCTTGTCCAGCGGTGACAGCACGCTCAGAATGGGGCAGATGCAAAATTGCCTTATCTGCTGCCAGAGGTGTCAGTATCGCTTCACATCCTCGATGAGAATATCTCAACTGGACCATGGCCTCTCTGGGATCTTTCGGTGGTTCAATGAGCCAGTTGATTTCTTTTACTTGAACCTCATTGAAAAGGAGATTCTCTCTTTTGCCAAGAACCACCTGATTCTCATCAACATTGATGGCAACTACATACCATGGTGTCCTGTCACTAATCCCCAAGCCTCTGCGTTGTCCGACAGTGTAGAAAGGAACTCCTCTGTGTCTGCCCAGTACTTTGCCGTCTAAGTTTATAAAGTTTCCTGGGTTTTCAGTGATGCGATTCTGTGCTTTCAGAAATTGACGATAGTCTTCGTCTATAAAGCAAATTTCCTGACTGTCTGGCTTGGATGCAGAATCAAGTTTGAGCTTTTCAGCGATGAGTCGGACTTCAGATTTGATATGGTCTTGTAACGGAAAGATCAAGCGCTGGAGTTGGTGATAGGGAATACCATGAAGAAAATAGGTCTGGTCTTTTTTGCGATCTCTTGGTCGATGAAGCTCAATTTTTCCAGAGTCATCTTTCAGAATTTTTGCGTAGTGGCCCGTTGCCAAGAATTCACAATCTAGCTCGTCTGCTTTTTTTAGTAGAAGCTCACTCTTGACCGTACGATTGCACATTACGCATGGGTTTGGGGTTCTACCTAAAGCGTATTCATTGACAAAATAATCAATTACGTTTGACTGGAAATCTTCCTGAAAATCCAGAACATAAAATGGAATTTCCAACCGCTCACAAATCAGTCGAGCATCTAGAGCCTCATCAAGTGAGCAGCAACTCTTGATTCGTTTTTTTGCTTCAGGGCCCTGATACAGTTTCAGATGAAGTCCGATCACCTGATAGCCCTCTTCTTTTAGCAAAGCCGCGGCAACGGAGGAATCTACTCCACCGCTCATCGCCATTGCTACCCTTGGTCCTGCCATATTCCTTGCATCAAGTTTTTATTCACGACGCTCAATCGGTTGGAACTGGCTGTTGTAATCGGTGTAGTCCATTCGACGGCCTTTCAGTGGCATCTCTCTATTGCGAATAGCAGTAAAGCGATCATAACGTTCCTTGATATGAGCTTCGTAAGCATCACGCATTGCTTTCAGTTCTGCATTCCATGATTCTTGAGCCGCCTCCCTCAGCCGAAAAGGTACATAAGGCACTGGCTGTGGCTGAGAGTTCGCAACATCTTGAATTTGATTTGCTGTGTTCCTCACTTCCTCTGGCTCAGCAGCATAGATTCTGTCAACAGCGTCAGCTGATTCTTGCCGAATCAGGTTTTGAATTTGCAAATCTATTCGCACACTTTGGACATTA
>CAJXNF010000186.1 GCA_913056375.1 uncultured Pseudomonadota bacterium
GGTGACAGTATACAAACTGAGTATAATACACGAATCTTGAAACTTGAAAAACGAAACTTGAAAGGAAATAAACACGGTGGTTTTTTTTGCTTATACCTGCACATTGTTTCAGTTGTCTATATACTATGATCCATTGTCAAGGTGTCTTGTAATTATAATTATATGCTACTGTTATTATTTATAATAATTTTTAAAAATTATTAGTTTTTAATAAAAATATATCTTTTTAATAACTAAATAAGTTTCCGATTGATCTGAGATTTCTCTCCAAAGGCCATTTCTTCTCTTGCCGTACAACAAGTCCAACCTTAGGATTCTTGATCAAAAATCAGAGTAAGTGATGCCCACGCTCTGAAGTGACGATTTACCTTCTCCGAGTACGGTATGACCTCTATTGATGGTTTTGAGATTTTAGTATCCTCACCGGTGTTCTTTTGGGTCATGGCTGGGCTAGCAGTGTTGGCGGTGACCATCTCCAAGTCTGGCTTTGGGGGAGCTTTGGGATCCCTAAGTTTACCGCTACTCCTTTTTGTTTTACCTCCCAAGATCGCTCTGGGTGTTTTGCTACCTTTGTTTTTGATTACAGATGTATGGGTAGTGTACATTTGGCGCCACATGTTGGATCGTCGAATTCTGATGATCATGTGTGGCTTTGGCCTTCTCGGACAGTTGCTTGGTTGGCTACTTTTTGATTACCTGAGTGATCGCCTACTGACGTCGCTGATTGGACTGATTGCTATCATCACGGCGATGAACTATGGCTGGCGTCGTGTACGGCCGGGTAAGCGCACTTCGGCCGAGATTGCTGCACTGGTAGCACAGAGAATCTGGCAAAGAGGGTTTGTTTGGTGTGGTCTGTCGGGGGTCTCTAGCTTTGTATCGCTTTCCGGTGGGATCCCTGCCCAGATCTTTCTGCTACCTCATGGACTAGTTCGGCAAGCATTTGTTGGTACATTGAGCGTCTATTTTTTTGTAATCAATATCGCCAAGATCCCCTTTTACATGGAAATTGGCATCTTCACAGGAGAGACGATTCAGATCTCTTTGTGGCTGGTGCTAGTGATTCCGGTGGGTGTGTTGATTGGCAGGTGGCTAAATCAGAACATGAGTGACCAGATCTTTTACGATATCAGTCATCTCGCCCTACTGGGGATGGGTGGAAGGTTGCTCTTCAGTGCATTGTGATTGGTGGCATCCTTCAGGGACGACGTTTGAAACCTTCATCTTCCCAGGTCAGGAAGCGAGTCCCAATCACTTCCGCGGTATCATTCACGACAACGAAGGCATCGGGATCTGTTTCGAAGAGATGTTGCTTGAGACGCCCAAGTTCCAATAGATTGATTACAGTGTAAACAACTCGTTTTGAAGCGTGAGAATGCGATCCTTCAGCAAGGAAATAGGTGGCTCCTCGGTCAATCTTACGAATGGCTTGGTGCACAACCTCTTCAGGATGTTCTGTGATGATGAAGACCGACTTACGCTGTGAAAAGCCCGTCAGTACACGCTGCATGACCCAGGAAAATACAAACATGTAGATTCCGGTGTAGAGCGCAATGTCCAAATTATAGAGTACTGCATTGGCGCTCAGAACGGTCAGGTTGATCACATTGAAGGTTGTACCAATTGGGATGGCGAAACGTTTTTTTAGAACTGTGCCGAGAATATCCATTCCTCCAATGGACCCACCGAGTCGCAAATAGATTCCGGCTCCGACCCCACTGAGAACACCCGCCAAAATTGCGGCTGTCAAGGGATCCTTCGCCTCAATGGGTACATGAATCCACTCTAGTGCCAGAGAATAGATCAGCATTCCGCAGAGACTTAGCACAATATAGCGCAGGGAAAACTCTCTAAAGCCAACAATGAAGATTGGAATGTTGATCAAGGCATATAGAATTCCCAAAGATATCTGGTCAGTGAGCGAATAAATCAACAGGGCCAGGCCAGTTGCACCTCCAGCGAAATAATTCTGGGGGACAAGAATTGCGTTCACCACAGCGCCGAAGATGGCACAGCCAATCACCATCATCAGCAAAGTGTACCAGAAGCGCCAGGAGCGCAGGTCGTTAAGCAACTCTTGAATCTGTTCCTTCATTTTTGTTTATAGGCAAAGCTTCGTTGTACAGAGATAATGCTTCCCATTCTTAGCTCTATGAATCAGCATCATGAATGGGTCTGAGGCAAGGTAGGGACAATTGAACTCAGTGGGCTAAATCTTTCATTTGTATAGCCAATGCAATTCTCTGAGCGCATCAAATTATTTTGTGGAGAAAACGATGATAGCCAAAAGTTCATCTTACCTGCTGGGTATACTGCTCTGTTTATTCTGTGGAGGATTTCTTCAATCAGCATGGGCCTATAACACTGAGGACCTGAGACGATTAAAAGTAACAGGTAGTTGCCCTCGGTGTGACCTCAGTGCAGCTTCTTTAGAGGAGTTGCAACTGTTTCGCTCAAACCTTTCTGGAGCCAATCTTTCTGGAGCGAACCTTTCCAGAACCAATCTCATTGCGGCAGATCTGAGTCGAGCGGACTTGTCTGGGGCAATTTTATCTGGAGCGAACCTCTCTGGGGCAGATTTGTCTTCAGCAAATCTGAGTACGGCTGAACTGCTGGCAACCGAACTGACACTTGTTGATTTCTCAGGAGCAAAGTTAGAACGTGCCAGCCTGGAGAACGCCAATCTACTCAAGGCGAAACTTCCCAATGCCGATCTCAGTTGGGTTAGCTTCCGGGGAGCCAATCTGACGCTGGCGGATTTTTATAAGTCAGATCTTTGGGAAGCTGATCTGTGGGGTGCGACTCTATGGGGTGCCACGTTCTGGAATGCTGATCTGCGAACTGCCAAACTCCGTGGTTCTAACTTGGATGGGGCTAACTTTGAGGGTGCTAAGCTTAGTATCGATCTGGCGGAAGGAACGATTCTCTGCGATACGATTCTACCAGACGGCCATATCATCCGGAGTGGATGCTAGTTTGTTTTCTGGATACTGAATTACCAGTCGGAGTCATCGGTGCTTTTAGCTTTTTTCTCACGAACCTGATTGACGATTGGAGGTAATGAAAGGACGTATTCAGCGATTGCCTCCAGGTCTTCATCAGGTAGCTTTTGGTAGTGCTCAATTGCCATCCCCATCAAATCCCCCAGAAAATCTCCATTAGGTACCATCCCCGTCTGAAGGGCATATACTAGATCATCCTGGTTCCAACCTCCAATTCCAGTCTCTTTGTCAGGCGTGATGTTTGGGGTCAATTTCCCTTCAGGGCCCTCCTTGGCGCCGGCATAAGCCAGATCAGATCGAAGAACTCCCAATTGATTCCGAGGTGTGTGGCATTCTGCACAGTGGGCCACAGCTTCTGTCAGATAACGACCACGATTCCAGGATACAGAGCGGCTTGAATCAGATGTGATAGGCTCTGGATCATGGAAGAGAACATTCCAAAACCAAGCATTCAGACGTAGATTGAAGGGAAATTGCAGTTCGTGGGGCTGATTGTTTTTCTGGATGGGAGGCAGGCTGAAGAGATAGTCTTTGAGATGCAATAGATCCTCTTCGCTCATCTTGGCGAATGCAGGATAAGGAAAGCTTGGGAAGTAATGCTGCCCCTCTGGCCCTACCCCTTCCCGCATAGCACGAACGAAGTCTTCATCACTCCAAGAGCCAATTCCCGTGGTTGGATCTGGAGTGATGTTGTTGGCATAGAAAACCCCAAATGGTGTGGGAAGTGGTCGTCCTCCAGCTAGAAGTGGACCTCCATTCTCCACATCAGTGTGGCAGCCACAACCACCAGCTGCATGAAAAATCTGCTCTCCAGCAATCGGGTTGGGAGTGCGAGCCTGGGCACTGACAGAAATTAGAATGCAAATCAGGAGGGAAAGGCCACACTGCCGATGTTTCAATTGGAGGCGCGGTAGTTGTCGTGGCAGTTCTTGCAAGCTCCTCCAACAGCTCCAACAGCTCTACCGATCGCTTTCATGTCTCCGGATTGGGAAATAGTCACCAGTTCTCCACTGGCCTCTGCCAGTTGTTGGGCTGCTTTCTCAAAACCAGCTCGGTCTGTCCAAATGCTCTCCAGTGCATCAGTTTCCCCAAAATCAGATCCTTCTGGAAACATTGACGGGATGATCCTCGCTGCGTTCTGAATAGCAACCGCATGATCGGTAACGTGTCCTTTATAATCCACCAAGCCAGCACGAACAATTCTTGAGATTGCTCCAATGTGTCCCCGCATAGAGGTATAGACTGCCTTTCGATATTTGATGATATCATCCGTGTTATCTGCCCAGGAAACAGAGGGGATGAAAAGCCCTCCAAGTATAATTGCAATCAATAGGTGCTTGGGTTGAAACATGGAACTTAACTCAATTGGGGTTGGTTCAAAGTGGTGTGTGTCGACTTGCCGAAAAGCCAAGGCATAGAGTTCTGCAGAGGTTGCGACTCTAGTGTCTAAAGGCGTACCTCAGCATAGGTTGAAAGGGCATAACCTACCCAATCATGGTGCTGGTTACTGACAATAAATCAAGAATTCTCTGACTCAAGGATCAGAATCAGTGTGCTTCCACAGAAGCGGGAGTTGGAGAGAGAACAAACCGAAGCTTGTTCAGTAGGTCTGAAAAACTGCTCAGGGGGGCTGACTTGTGGTGAGTAAGTCCTGCTCGCAAGAGAATGTGGTTTCCCTAAGACGTGACAAGAATTGTTAAAAGGGAGTTCTACCTGAAGTCAGGAAGCTTGAGTGACTTGCTTTTGATCTCCGGTAGGACTTTTTTGATCCTCGGCAATCTTCACAAGTAGTTCTTCCATCCAAGGTGTTTTCGTCAGGAGTTCTTGTGCTTCTGGATTTAACAACAAATTGATCTTCCTACGATCATGTTCCCGCCGATCCTGACTACGCCGGTCTGTTAAGCGCCGGTCTGTCAACTCCACCAGTTCCTCTCTTTGACGGCGTTCTCGGGCTACCTCTCCTGAGCCAGATCTTCGGTCATGGTGTCTTCTTTCATCGGACCGACGTTCATTCGCCCTGCGATCACTCTGTCTGCGGTCCATAACCTTTGGGGGGAATAGCTGATTCATCGTCCACCTTTTCGGGATAAAGAGAGATTCTTCTGCTTGAAGGCTCAGAGTTTTATTAACTCACAAATGCAGTGAGTCGAATCTGTTGTGAAACAAGGCCCTTCAATGACGCAGTTTGAGAAAATTTAGTTGTAAAAATTAATGTGACAGATTTTCTACTAGTAACTGAAACAAGAATCCAGCCATCTCCCACTTTCGTGATGATATTGGTTCAATCAGAGAGGACGAAGAATGGAAACGAGTAGGGGAAAACCTCAGAAAACAGGTGAATTTGTCAAGAAGGAAGAAAACCTGCAGTTGTGTAGAAGACAAATCAAATCAATCCTCTTCAGAACAACGATTTTGGAGAAGAAAATTTTTGGAACCCATTGCCAGAGTCGACCCATGATTTTTGGATTGTTGGCCCTACTCATCATCCTCTTCACCAGTCCACTACATGCCGCAGAAGAGGCTTTGTTTGTTCGTGATGCAAATCTTTTGAAGGCCAAGAGTCTACGTTGTTTGTTCACTCGACAGGTGACTACCAACTGGACTTCCTGGGAAACAACTTGGTCGAAAGAAGCGACCATCGAAAACATGGAGTATATCTTTGCAGCCATTCCGCAAAAAGGAAGCAAGGCCCGGCTGATCAAGAGAGTCCCCGGCGAACCAAGTGGAATCCAGGAAGTCTTTATCATCCGTACTTTGGAAGCGCTAAATTTTCTGGAAGTCAATCCAGAGAGACCCATCCACACGACTGCGGTGATGGTGATGCGAGAAAATCGGGAGGCAGGAACCTTTGTCGCCACAACCTCACAGCACACGATCACTAGAGACGGTGCAGTTGTCCCTACGCAGAGCTACGGACGTTGTGAGGTGATGGCGTTCAACGAAGAGAATCGGGCAAGCTGAACGGAACTCGTCTTCTCTATGGTTTGAACCAAAAACTGTAACGCTTCTTAGGGACTTTTTTTGGAACCTTTGAATGATCAGGAATTTTGCAATTTGTGGATTGTAAAGTTGGCAATTGTGTTGAATTAAGGTAGGTC
>CAJXNF010000187.1 GCA_913056375.1 uncultured Pseudomonadota bacterium
GGTTTCTGCGCTTGCTCCATTAGTTCGCCCTATCACAGAAGACCTCTCGATGAGTTATGCGGCAATGGGGAGTGTGCTCGGAGCCTGGCAGCTCATTTACATTGGCACTGCTCTACCGTGTGGTGCGCTGATTGATCGCTTTGGTCTGCGGCGCTCACTACTGATGGCTTCACTACTGATGGGGGCCTCTGCGCTGTTACGTTCACAGGCTGAAGACTATACGATGCTGCTGGTCGCAGTAGCCCTGTTTGGCTTGGGGGGTCCACTGATCTCAATTGGTGCTCCAAAGCTGATCAGCCTCTGGTTTGAGGGTCCACAAAAAGGACTGGCGATGGGTCTGTATGTAACAGGGCCGGCATTGGGTTCCATTGCTGCCCTCTCGCTGACGAATTCCGTTGCCATGCCCTTCTTTGAGAACCAGTGGCGCAGCGTACTGTTCAGTTACGGAGTGATCGTGCTGCTGTCTGGAGTTGTCTGGTGGGTGATTAATCTGGAACCGGGAAGTCGGCAACTGGAGCAGGACAGTCTAAGAGAAGCTCGACCAGCCCAGTGGGGTCTATTTCTGCAGTTAAGTCAAATTCGTGCGGTGCAGTATGTTTTACTGATCAGCATCGGCATTTTTCTTTATAACCACGGTTTGAGTAACTGGCTGCACGAGATCCTGATGACCCGCGGTCTGAGTTCAGAGAAAGCCGGAATCTGGGCTTCCCTGCCCACAATGATTGGTGTACTGGGGGCGCTGCTGATTCCTCGCAAGGCAACACCGCCCTATCGGGTTCGCATTCTGGCTGCTTTGTTTCTACTGGCGGGCTCAGCCTCGCTTTGCTTTCAGTCTTCGACAGAGTGGATCCTGCTGCTGGGGCTCGTCCTCAAGGGCATCACACAGGGATCAATGATGACGATCCTGTTGCTGGTACTGATGGAAATTCCAGAGGTGGGTGCGAAGAACTCTGGCTCAGCAGGAGGGATGTTTTTTGCCGCAGCAGAAATCGGTGGGGTCCTCGGTCCACTAGGGCTCGGAGTCTTGTCGGAGTGGACCGGGAACTTTCAGGGAGCGCTGGGAGGATTGACCTTCGTCTGTCTTGTGATGATTCTCCTGCTTAGCCTGCTTCGGCGTTCCGATGAACGCGCTACTTGACTCTATGAGGAATCAACGCATCTCCACGATTTTCAGTCCAATCTCTGCCAGTTGCTGAATGGGATCGTCGCTATAGGTCATTGCCTGTTCGAGAGCAAATACGGCAATGTAAGCATCATCTTTCTCGGGCACATCCAGCAGGGGTGAAGCACGACCTGAATTGATCTGTTCTCGTAGTTGATAAAGCGTCCGGAAGTAATTCAACTGTAGAAACTCTTCGATGAAACGCCGAGTGACTTCCTGATTCTCTAGGTACACCACGAGGGTTGCTGTACTACTGTCAAAACTTTGCCGAGTCCGTCCCTCTATCAGGGCAATGAGCTCCTGGCGTGAAAAATTTGGAACCGAGTTGGAAGCCATCCAGACTTCTTGTGCCTCAACCGAACCCAGCATAAGCAGCCAGGCTCCCAGCAGGGCCATCAGCTTTTGCATAGATTCTCAGAATTCATAGGTCACCGAAATTGCCTGGGCTTGCCAGTTCTCCCCCATCTCTTTACGCCACTCTGAGGATTCGGAAGTTTTTTTGTTTTGCGAGTAGCGCAGGCCGAAGTGGCCGGTCTTGTCATGGAATTCATACTTCAGAGTCCAATCGTAGTGGGGCTTGTACTTGAAACCCCCAAAGCGATGAGTACCCCCAAATCTTTGCTCATTGTTTTCCTCAACAGACCAATCCCCGTAGCCAACATGAGTAGTGAGTTGCTCCATGTGTAGGGCCAGCACGGCAGAACGGTTTGTGTCCAGCCGCTTGCGAAGACCTGACTCAGCTGCCTTCGTGACACACTGCATGAAGGAATAGTAGTCTTGCTGTGTACCCTCTGTCTTGTAGTACAACCGTGACTGCTCCAAGGTCAGCTGCCATCCTTCCAACCACAACTCCAAGCCATCGTAGTCAATCACATAGGGCCGAGTGAATTCACCTGTCGGAGGTGGACCGCAGGTCAACTTTTCAATTAAAACTTTTTGTTGGGTAGCATCCAGCATACTCCAAGTAAATAATCCGATTTGTTGCTCTGCGAGTTTCTCGTAGTATGAATAAGGAATCTGAATAAAATGAGTGGGTTCGTGGTGATCCTTGCGAATCCGGAGCATCTCCCAGAGTTCCAACTCCACCGAGGCGAATTGGTTTTCCTGGCGATCTAGTCTCATATCCAATTCGGTCAGGGTGGTCAGATAATCTTCCTGAGGCTCTGGATCATGGCGAACAATACGACCCAGTTCAAACTGGGCCTGAAAGCTTGAACTTCTGGGTGTGTAAAAGTAAGTCATCCAGCCATCACCTCGATCGAAGATGGCTGCAATCTGTCCCCAATAGATCTGCATCGGCTGGGCATGATGAATACCAAGCCGATCCGCAGGATTCAGGCGCTGCATGTTGTAAAAACCATAGGGCAGTTGCAGCCGCCCAAAGCGAGTACCGACGATGCTCTCACCAAGGTAAGTGTTTGCATCCAGCAGCAAGAACTCAAATTCGCTGTCTGGGCCGTCATTGAGGTAAGGCTGGTAGGCATAAAGGGCTCGGAAGGCAAGCCACGGCTGCATGACCCAATCCAGGCGCAGCGCAGCTTCCCAGCCGTCATCCTCCTGCTGGGGTAGACGCAAGGGCTCAGGATCCGTCTGCATCCAAGCCTTGGAGACCCAGCCACTCCATTGTAGTTTGGCGAATGGCGATGCCGCTTCATCAGCCCAGAGCACACAAGGCCAAAGCAGCAAACACCAAAAGATTTTTCTCATGATTTTCTCAGGATTGTTGTCGAACACTGCAAACTATACTAAAGTATTTAAGTGTCAATTTATTGTAATTATTCTGAGTTCCTAATCCTGACTGACGAATTCGATGTCCAGGTTTCTTGAAAAACTTCATCGCCAACCGCTGAATCGACAGCTCAGCTTGTCGATCTGGATACTCTTCATTGGCACTGGAATGTTGTTTGGATTCGGCCTCTACCACTACATGGAGGACATCACTGAGAAGAATTTTCAACAGAACCTTCAGCAGGATCGACTACTTGCCCAGATTTTCCTACAGAACCAACTCAACGAATTTACTGATGAAACACAGGGCATCGTCAACACCTACAATTTCCTGCTGGAAGTCACGGCCGAAGATCCAGACCGTAACCGCTCTGTCTTGAAGGCGATGTTTGCAAAGCTGAAGGAATCTCCAGGATTTCTTTGGTTCTTCGATAATACTTGTCAACTCCGGACTTCCTACAGCAGTGCCGGAGAGTTCCCAGCACTACCCAATCTTTGTGAAGAGGCTGGAACACTGCTAAAGTCCAGCGAAGATTCTCGACAAGCTTTCCTGCTTGCCCACCACATCCTGCAGGACCGAAAGGGTCTGCCTTATGGCCAATTACTGATCGCCAAAAAGCTCGATCTGCAGGAGTGGGAGCAGCCATCACAGGTGCTTCATGTCTCTGCTGATCTCGTACGCCTCACCATGAAGCCGTTGACAACAAATGCTTTGGACGGTTTCCGAATTCACAGCCTACCTGTACCCACCACCCGTGATTTCTATCTGAACCTCTTTTATGACAACAAGCGACTTGAAGCAACCGCCATCAACACCACTGCGGTTGCCATGCTTGTCTTTCTGATGATGGGGCTGATTCTTTATCTTGGCGTGCGGCTGGTGCTTGAGAAGACCATCACGGGGCCAACCAACCAATTATTGGGAGATGTGCGGGCATTTGTGGAAAACGATCATCAGGTTCCTCTTCGTAAGCAACAATCCCAGGAATTGGATCAACTCTACCAGGCGATTCATGAGATGACCGTTTCCATCCAGGAATCTCGTAAGCGGCAACTTGATCAGTTGGAGGAACGACTGCAGATGCGTTCCAAGCTGGAGATTGCGGACGCATTGGGTCATATCAGCCATGAAATCAATCGCTACCTTGGTGCGATCCGTATCTCTGCAGAGTTTTTGCGACTACTTCCTGACCAGGACCCTAAACCTCAACTACTGCAGATTGAAGCTTCCGTCGACAAGTGTGCAGCAACCCTGAGAGAGGTGATGCAGGCCTGCCGCTCCGGTCAACTGGGATCCTTCAACCTCAGGAAATTATTGGAAGAGCAGCTTCCTCTTTATCAGTCCCAGGAGCAGATTCCACTGAGGCTGGATTACTTCACAAACGTAGAAGAGATCTATTTCTCTCGCAGCCTGATCAGCAGTTTTCTGGAAAACTGCGTCCAAAATGCAGCAGATTCCATTCGTCAGGCTCAGCCCGCTTCCCCATCCATCCGCATCGAAGTTGGAGAATACTTCCAACAGGATCGTCCTTTCCTGCGTGTCAGTGTCTATGACAATGGAACTGGTATTCCAGTAGATACGATGGACCAGCTCGGCAAGCAGTCCGTCACCTCGCTCAAAGCAAGCGGAAACGGCTTTGGTCTCTATTCCCTGAGCAACCTGCTGGAACGGCATGGAGCAGTGCTGCACTTCACTAATCTGCAAGAGGGAGGTGCGATGATTCGTCTGGTCTTCCCGCTGGATTTAACCCCAATTGATCCAAATCTGCGCAACTAAGGATCACGCCAGTATTTCTCAAAGAAGAATCGTGCGAAATTACTAGAAAATGGGAAGGGGGAACTTCTCAAAGAAGCAGAGAAGTTCCATGCGAGGAGTAGGGGGCTTCTCAACCAGAAATGGCGAGTCCATCCAGTAGCATTGGTGGTACGAAGACCTTGCTGAGGTAAGGCTGGTAGCAGTTGCCCAAGCCTTGAATTTGGCCGAGTAGATCAAAGAAATTTCCGGCAATCGTGATACTATCCACGGGTTGCACTCTCTCTCCCTTTTCCAGCAGGAAGCCCTGCACACCAATAGAAATATCACCACTGATAGAGT
Organism: uncultured Pseudomonadota bacterium; assembly: GCA_913056375.1. Classification (GTDB taxonomy): domain Bacteria; phylum SAR324; class SAR324; order SAR324; family NAC60-12; genus JCVI-SCAAA005. The sequence continues at coordinate 4,986 of CAJXNF010000187.1, forward strand.
TGCAGCCAGCTGCTCCTTCCAAGCTGGTCACCAATAAAGCTCGCTCAGGCTGTTGGCAGAGTTCTTCCAGAGAGTAACTCCCTTTCTCCATCACCAAATTGTGTGAACCCGTTCCAATACCGCTATTGTAGCTACGCCGCGCATGACCAGTGGACGTGCGCTGTTCCTTACTTGCTGATTCCACGTGGTAGAGAAAGTTTTCAAAAACTCCCTGGTTCACGAGTGAGAGCTTCTGAGTCAACACTCCCTCCGAATCGAGGTGAGAGGAACCACGCGCTCCAGGAATATGTGGATCATCATACAAGGTGACGTTCTCTCCAGCGATTTTCTCTCCAAGGCGTCCTGCCAATCGAGAGGTTCCCTTCTGTGCAGCATCTGCATGAAAGGCTCGAAAGAACATCCCCAGCAATTGAGGAGCACAGTACTCATCCAGAATCACTGGCATCTTGCAGTTCTGAATGCTCTTGGCTCCCAACAGAGAAGTTCCCTCCTTCACCGCCTTTGGGCCAATGGCCGCTGCCTCTGCACGGTTCCAGTCTCGCATCTGCCAAAACCAGAAACCTGTTTTGCGGGACTCTCCTTCCTGCAATAAGGCCCCGCAGTAGGTTGTTGCGCTGTTGGCTCGTTGTCGATAGTGCGTTCCCTTGGAGGTTCCAAGAATCCACTCACCCGATTCGCGGGACACACCCAGATAGGGCAGCGTGACCACTCGTTGGTCCGTTTGCTTTGCAGTAGCTTCGATCTCCAAACCTACCTCAGCCAACTCTTCAAAGCTCAGTTGCTCCAACTCCGGATTGTAAAGCTGAAGAGTCTCTGCAGAAGGAACATCCTTAACAGGATCCGGCAAACTCACCTCCAACTGATCCTGTAGTTCTGCATTTTCCAGAGCCTCATCCAGTACACGGCGCAGCGCTGATGCTTCCAAACGCTCGGTATAGGCTAGCCCTGTTCGCCCATCGAGCAAGACTCGCACACCCAGGCCCAAGCTCGTCGATTGGTCGCCCTTCTCCACCTTTGCATCACGGATCTTCAAGCCCAGTGATTCTCCACGCTCCACGAGTACATCGACTTCTGCCAATCCACTTT
>CAJXNF010000188.1 GCA_913056375.1 uncultured Pseudomonadota bacterium
CTGATCTTGGTTGCAGGTGGCTGGATTCTGCATGAGATGGTTTTTTCCCGTAAGCAGCAATTGGAGGAACTGCATTCTTTGGGTTGGGCTTTGTTTGGATTATTTTGGGTTGGTTGGAGTTTCCCGCACATCACACTGATCAAAGACCTCCCTCATGGGGAATTGAATCTATGTCTGTTGCTTGTTGTGATTGTACTCACAGATAGTCTCGCTTATTTTGGTGGACGCAAATTTGGCAAAACTCCGCTTGCTCCTGGAATCAGCCCGAAGAAAACCCGAGAGGGGAGCTTATGTGGGACAATTGGGAGTATGCTTGTTGGCTCTTTGATTGCCGTGAATTGGCTAGAATTTTCCTGGCCAATGGCCTTGCTGCTTACTTTTATCATCTCGGTGTTGGGTCAGGTCGGAGATTTGGTTGAATCGAAGATGAAGCGCCTCTGTGGCGTTAAGGACTCTGGAAAGGTGCTGCCTGGACATGGTGGTATCCTGGATCGGTTGGATAGCTTTCTGCTCACGACCCCCTTCTTTTACTACTGGATGCTGCTTATCGCATGAATCCAAAATCGATTGCACTACTGGGTTCTACAGGTTCAATCGGGGGCAGTACCCTAAGTCTCGTTAGGCAGTTCCCCGATCGTTTCAAGGTTCACTCACTGAGCTGTCGCCGCTCAATCGACGTGCTTGTTGATCAGATTAAAGAGTTTGCACCGAAGCAGGTAGTCGTCGAGGCTTCGGATCAGGTCAATCAACTGAGAGAACTGTTCGCTGAGTCTGAATTGGAAATTCTTTGTGGAGATGAAGGAAATTGTGAGTTGGTACAACACCCTGATGTAGATTTGGTGGTCACAGGAATTGTGGGAAGTGCAGGATTGTCACCCTGTCTCAAAGCTTTGGAATCTGGAAAAGATCTGGTATTTGGTAATAAAGAGTCCTTGGTGCTCGCAGGTGAGTTGTTCATGCAGGTTGCCCATCGAAGTGGGAGCCGAATCTTACCGATGGATAGTGAACACAATGCGATTTATCAGTCTCTCGTTGGTCATCGACGTGAAGATGTAGTTTCACTGATTCTAACCGCTTCCGGAGGGCCTTTTCGAGATATGCCACTGGAGGATTTTTCAGCAATTACCAAGGAAGCTGCACTACAACATCCCAACTGGGAGATGGGCAACAAGATCACCATTGATTCAGCGACAATGATGAACAAGGGTCTTGAAGTGATTGAAGCCCACTGGCTTTTTGGAATTCCTCTGGAAAAAATTGAAGTGGTGATTCATCGCGAAAGCATTGTTCACTCTCTGGTGGAATATGTTGACGGTTCTCTGATTGCTCAACTTGGACAACCAGATATGCGGATTCCCTTGGCCTACTGCCTGGGTTATCCGGAACGTCTGCCTTTGAATTTACCAAGATTGAACCTGTGCGAACTTGGTTCTTTGCATTTTGAAAATCCTGATCCGGTCCGTTACCCTTGTCTCGGTTTGGCGTTGGCAGCTTTGCGTCAGGGTGGGGCAGCACCAGCGGTTTTGAATGGTGGAAATGAGGCAGTTGTGGAAGCTTTTTTAGATGAAGAGTTGCACTTCAACCACATCGCAAGTTATCTTCAAAGACTGATGTCGCTTCTAGATCGCTGGCGACAGACACCAGAATGTCCAAATTATCTTCAACATATCAACTCGGTGGATGATGCCCTGGCTGCGGATCGCTGGGGTCGATCTCAACTCCGACACTTGCTAGAAACAACTTCATGATCACTACGGTTCTTTCCTTCATTGTTGTTCTGGGATTTCTGATCTTTATTCATGAACTCGGGCACTATCTTGCGGCTCGGCACGTCAATGTTCGTGTCGAAACTTTCTCGATTGGCTTTCCACCAAAAATGACAGGTTTTCGTAGGGGCAATACGGATTACCAGATCTGTTGGATTCCACTTGGAGGGTATGTCCGCTTGTTTGGACAAAATGTAATGGATGAAGATCCCAACGATCCTGAAAACTACGCTTCAAAGACAGTCTGGCAACGCTTCTATATTCTTGTTGCAGGCCCTGCGATGAACCTTGTCTTTGCTTTCATCTTCATGCCGCTAGTGTATCTGGTAGGTGTTGATGCTCCAGCATACCTATCGGCCCCTCCCGTAGTTCAACAGGTTAAGGTAGAAAGCTTTGCTGCTTCGGTTGGTCTGCAAGCTGGAGATGAGGTGATTGCGGTCAATGGTCGAGAGGTTCGTAATTGGCGAGGACTTCAATCCGAATGGGGAACGCTTACACCGGCAGATTCACTTTCCCTGACCGTGCTGCGCAGTGGAAGAGAGGTTGAAGTACAGAGTACAATGCGTGAAGTGCAGAACTATGGGGAAGTCGGTTGGGTGCCTCATATTCCTGCAGTCATAGGAGTCATTAGCTCAGGCTCTGCAGCCGAGGAAGCAGGCCTGGAAATTGGGGATCGCATCATGCGCCTGGGTGGGGAAGATGTGGGAGACTGGTCGGACATTTCTCGTTTGGTTCAGCAAAGCCAACCTGTAGCCCCAGCCAATCCTATTCCCATGACAGTCGAACTGGTCCGAAATGGACAAACCAAACTGCTAGAACTGACCCCTCAATACGAGCCAGAAGTTGGTCGTTATCTGCTGGGCTTGCAGGTGGGTACAGAGCGTGAAACCTATGCGCTTGGAGAGGCCATTGGCTTAGGCGCGGAGCGTGTCATCTTCATGACCCAAACGACCTTCAATTTTCTTGGTCAAATGCTTAGTGGTCAGGGGTCAACAGACGATCTAGGTGGTCCAATCCGGATTGGCATGTTTATTGGTGACGCTGTACGAAGCGGTGTGGGAGAATTGTTCTTCCTGATTGCCGTAATCAGTTTGCAGTTGGGAATCTTCAATTTACTTCCGATTCCTGCGTTGGATGGGGGCCACATCTTCTTTCTCCTTGTCGAGAAGATCAAGGGAGGACCCCTGAGTGCAGCAACCCGTGAACGAACACAGATGTTAGGGTTTTCGGTGTTGTTGTTGTTGATGGTTTTCGTGACGTACCACGACATTTTGTCGATCGCCACATGATTCCATGGAGGTTATTTTACGGCATGCACGCCAGCACGTGACGAATTTTGCTTGGTACATATCCTGCTGACTGACTCTATGGGTGTTACCTGGAACACCCACTACTACAATGAGGAGTCCGTATGAGTAGTCTGGGATTGAGTGGTGATACCTCTGGGGTATTGCACACTACCAAATTCATAGAAGACGTGCCGATGATCATGTCCGTGGAAATCGGACGAACCGACATGCTCATCAGAGATATCCTGGCTCTGAAAAAGGGATCAGTGATCGAATTTATGAAGGTTGTTGGCGAACCAATGGATGTGGTTGTCAACGAGAGACTAATGGCGCGTGGTGAAGTCGTGGTTGTGAACGAACGCTACGGAATCCGTATCTCCGAGGTAACGCGTCCCGATGAAAAAATTGGTGACAAACGCGAGTAAGCCCCGTCTTGTCTGACCGTCCTTTGCTGCAGGTGCAGCAGCTCTCTCATTCCTTTCCGGAAAAACGCGGTCTGCTTCAGCAGGCCGTCAGTTCCTCCCCAGTACTGCAAGATATCAATTTAGTAATTCAGCCTCAGGAAATCGTTGGTCTTGTTGGTGAATCAGGCTGTGGAAAATCGACATTAGCGCGTTTATTGTTGCGGATCTACGAGCCAACCAGTGGGCAGATACAGTTTGCTGGTGAGGATATTCACAAATTCAAAGCCCGTGAGTACTACGGCCGTGTACAGATGATTTTTCAGGATCCATTCTCCTCACTGAATCCGAAGCTGAAAATTGGTTTTCTTCTTCGAGAAATGTGGAACCTGCATCAATCAGAACCTGCAACGACTGCGAAGCTCAACAAGCTTCTTGATGAAGTGGGGTTACCCGCCAATGCGCTGGATAAGTATGCGCACGAATTCAGTGGGGGACAGCGACAAAGAATCGCCATTGCCCGAGCGCTTGCTGCTGATCCAGAAATGTTGGTGGCCGATGAACCCGTCTCTGCGCTTGATGTCTCCATTCAGGCTCAAATTCTCAACCTCCTTCAGCAACTTCGCAAAGAACGGAACCTCACACTGCTTTTCATTTCTCATGATCTGGCAGTGGTTGACCAACTCTGTGACCGCATTCTGGTGCTGTATCGTGGAAGATTGATGGAGGAATTGCCAAAACAACAGTTGGATCAAGCCCAACACCCCTACACCAGATTATTACTGGATAGCTTACCATCTTACGCCAAAAGAGAGACAGGGTTGCCAATTGCTCCTGTCGAAGCAGAGGACGCGCCTATCCAGGGCTGTCCATTCGTCCATCGTTGTTCAGAATCGCAGGCAGTCTGTTCCCAGAGGATGCCCCAATGGAGGAGCCTTAGCCAAGGACATCGAGTCGCATGCCATGCAGTGAAGTCAACATGAAAGATCGAAAACCTCTTTCGTTAAACACTGCACCGATTCTAACTCTGTTGTGCTTGCTCTGTGGTAGCTTGATCGGTTGTTATTCTGCAGCTTTGGACTATGACCTTGGATGGACGACAAGAAGAGTTTCCGGGCAGGTCGAAGATGTAGTGTCTGGGAAACCAGTTGGAGGTGGTTTCATCATCGTCAAGGAGTTTTATGGCAGCTTTGCTGGAAACGAGACGAGCGAAGCGGGCAACTTCATTCCCCGCGCAAGATTGCTCCGCTCCTTGAAAGCAGACGGTAGCTTTGAGATGGATTTTGACTGGCGAGCCTCGCAGTTTGAGCTGAACTTTGTTGAGCAAGGGTACGAGGTTCACCGCTTCCGCTTCCAACGGCAGCTTGGAGTGGGCAACCTTCACTATGTCGCCAAAATGATACCCTCCTCCAATTGGGCTGATGAGTTGGTGCTGGGCGTCACGCCGCTGGTTCAGAATTTATTGTTGGAACCGGGTTATCGATTACCGGAACCCGATCAACTCTTCTTAGGGGAGTGGTTAGCTAAGCAACGGCAGGAGAATTTCGGAACGGAGTGATCGAAAAACGGTCCTGGTAGATCTTGGCTGCCGCTCGATGTACGAGGGAATGACGCCAAGCCAACTCCTCATGATCCTTACTGTAGCCACCTCCGATCACACACCCGACCGGCACTCCCACATTCAGGCAACACTCCAGCACATACTGATCGCGTGCTTGGAGTCCCTCCCATGTCAGATTCAACTTCCCCAAGGGATCATCCTTGAAAGGGTCTACTCCCGCATTATAAATCACCAAATCAGGCTCGGTGCGCTCCAACAATTCAGGCAAGTTTGCTCTTAGAATGCGCAGGTAGCTGTCATCATCCAAGTTCTCAGGAAGTGGCACATCCAGATCACTGTGTTGTTTGCGGAATGGGAAATTGGACTGGCAATGCATCGAAAAGGTAAACACTGCCACCTCATCCTGATGAATGAAGGCGGTTCCATCTCCTTGGTGAACATCCAGATCCACGATCAGGATCTGTTGAACCAAACCTTCTTGGAGTAACATTCGGGCTGCAACAGAGGCATCATTGAAGATACAGAAACCTGAACCAAAATCTGGAAACGCATGGTGCGTTCCACCCCCAAGATTGCAGGCTAAGCCATGTTGGAGAGCCAACCGTAACGTCAAGATGGTTCCTCCTACAGCCGTGATGGTCCTACGGGCTAACCCAACTGTCCAAGTCAGCCCCAATCTCCTGGCAGCAGATTTGTCCAAACGGTTCTCCAAAAATTCTTGGATGTATTCTGATGTGTGCACTGCTTTCAGCTGATCGACAGTCGCAACCTCAGGCTGATAAAATTCAACTGGCCCAAGATTCTTTTCTTCTGAGAGGATCTTGTACAAACGCCGAAACTTGGACATCGGGAAGCGATGTTCCTCATCCCACTCGGGAACATCGTAGTCAGGGTGGTATACTAAAGGTAGAGAGGAGGGCATTAAGAACTCGTTTGTAAAAATCGATAAAACCTTCGACTAATTGAATAGGGCGAAGTCAGAGAAAACTTTTTACTTCAACGGTTTTTCAAAAATTATTGAAATCAA
>CAJXNF010000189.1 GCA_913056375.1 uncultured Pseudomonadota bacterium
CGGTGACTACGATATCCGCTTCCTTGACCGCATCGTCCATTTTCTTGACGGCAAAGCCGTCCATGGCAGCTTGCAGCGCGCAGATTGGGTCGATCTCAGTGATCGATACCTTGGCCTGCTGACCACGAAGTGCATCTACCGAGCCCTTACCCACGTCACCATAACCACACACGATTGCGCGCTTGCCGCTCAGCATGACGTCTGTGGCTCGCATGATCGCATCTACCAGAGAGTGACGGCATCCAAATACGTTGTCGAACTTTGACTTTGTAACGCTGTCGTTCACGTTGATCGCAGGAAACAGCAGTGAGTTATTCTCGACTCGCTGATACAAGCGATGAACACCCGTTGTGGTCTCCTCTGATACACCACGCACGCAATCTGCGAATTGGTGCCAATAGCGCATACCACGCGCGTCTTGGACATCAGCTAAGATTTGGAGGACAACAGCCTCTTCTTCGTTGCTCGCTGTGCTTGGGTCAGGACGCTCGCCCTTCACCTCGTATTCGTAACCTAGATGGATGAGCAGTGTCGCGTCACCACCATCGTCTACGATGAGCGTTGGTCCGATGTCGTCGCCCCAGTCGAGGGCCTGTAAGGTGCACCACCAATATTCTTCGAGTGTCTCACCTTTCCAGGCGAAGACAGGAACACTGTCCTTACCCTCACGCCCTGCGACGGTCGCCGCCGCCGCATGGTCTTGGGTTGAAAAAATATTGCAGGAGACCCAGCGTAGGTCGGCGCCCAAGTCCTGCAACGTCTCGATGAGAACAGCTGTCTGAATCGTCATGTGGAGCGAGCCCATCACGCGCGCGCCGGCGAGTGGCTTGCTCTCGCCAAACTCTTCTCGGAGTGCCATGAGACCAGGCATCTCGTGCTCTGCGAGTTCGATCTCTTTCCGGCCAAATCTCACTGTTTCGGCAGACATGTCTGCGACTTTGTTCGCCAATCCGCTGAACAATGGCAACCCAGTGCTCATAAAGGTCTTTTCGATGCTCGCAAGTGCATTTGACATATCCGTCGTCTCCTTCTGTGCGAAATCCGTTGTGTTCATAGTCCGGCAGCCTCTTTCAATGCGTTAGCCTTGTCTGTTTTTTCCCAAGAAAATTCGTCCAGCTCCCTCCCAAAATGTCCGTAAGCGGCTGTTTTGCGAAAAATTGGCCGAAGCAAATTTAACGTTTTGACAAAACGCCCAGGTTTCATTTCAAAATTTTTCCTAATCAACCCTGAAATTTTCTCTTCACTAATTTTATTCGTCCCAAATGTATCCACCGATACTGAGACTGGCTCTGCCACCCCAATTGCGTAAGCCAACTGAACTTCACATCTCTTCGCCAGGCCTGCAGCCACCACATTTTTAGCAATGTACCTGGCCAAGTAGGCTGCTGATCGATCGACCTTGGATGGATCCTTCCCGGAGAATGCACCACCTCCATGCCGCCCCATCCCCCCATAGGTATCAACAATAATTTTTCTGCCGGTTAATCCTGCATCACCTTGAGGACCTCCGATCACGAATCGCCCTGTCGGGTTGAGATGATATTGAATGTTACCCTTGTCGAATTGGGCTGGAATTACCTTCGCAATTACCTCCTTCTTCAAATCATCATGTAGACGGGACTGCTCAATCTCTGGAGCATGCTGTGTACTAATCACAATAGCGTTGACCTCTACTGCCTGACCGTCAACATAGCGCACGGTAACTTGAGATTTGCCGTCAGGACGAAGATAGGGCAGCGTGCCGTTTTTTCGAACCTCGGTAAGCCTTGCTGTCAATTGGTGTGCTAGCGAAATCGGAAGCGGCATCAATTCGGGAGTTTCATCACAAGCATATCCAAACATCAATCCTTGGTCACCTGCACCCTGCTCTTTGCCATCGTTTTCATCAACACCTTGTGCGATATCAGCAGATTGCTGGTCTAGAGCGATCAAAACAGCACAGGTATCACAATCGAATCCCATTGCTGAATTTGTGTAGCCAATCTCTTTGATCGTTTGCCGAACTACCCTCTGAAAATCCACCTGTGCCGTAGTTCTCACCTCTCCAGCAACGACGACCATTCCTGTTGTAACCAAGGTCTCACAAGCTACACGACTGTTGGGATCTTCTGTCAGCATCGCATCTAAAATCGCGTCAGAAATATTATCGGCAATTTTATCAGGATGGCCTTCAGTCACACTTTCTGAGGTAAAGAGGAGTTCTCGCATTTTAGTTCTAATTGTAGTTAGGTTAGTGAGGAAGTTTTCAGAGGTTCAAATCAGGTGTTAGTACGGTGGGAGCAACTTAAAATGTAAGCAATTTGAATTACGTAAAGCCACTCGTCTTGTCAAGTTTCCTGCAAATTAACGACAAGTTTGAAACTTCCACGCTTGTATTCACGTCGATCTAGGATTTCCAGATAGTGAGAAGCGAGTTGATAAAGATTGTCATCTTCAAGCAAGAAATCCTCCGGAGTACACACTTGCAAGAGTTGAGAAAAATATAAACGAGCATCGAAAAGATTGTGCTCTCTGTAGGCAAGTTCCCCTAGGTGATACAAAGTCCTCGGCTGGTCTCCCTGCAATTCCAAGCTTCTTCGCAAGGCCTCTTTTGCTTTGGATAACCATTCGAGACTCAGATAAAGCTTACCGGCTTCTAGAAGTAATCGTGCTTTTTCAACTGAGGTGATCTGAGATTGTTCTAACAAGCGGTCCAAATGATTCAGAAACGTTTGAGGATTGCACTTCCTGTTGTTGAGGCGTGGAAAGTCCAGCAACTGGAAGGCCTGCATTCGCTCAGCTTCTTCGTCTGTCAACTTTAGCATCTTTGCGGTTAGTACTTCGGAAAACAAAGTAGCTCGAAAGCGAGCATCCGTTCGGAACTCAAGTTTCCCATGACAATTTTTGCAGTTCAGTTTTTCAGGCATCCAAAGATCCTGATCTTGCAAAAGGCGTCTCTGCTCTACCAATTCAGCATCAATATATAGTTTTTGAATGGGGTAATGATATGCAGATTGGCACTTCTGGCAGAAGATCCGAACATGCGGAACAACTTCTTGGCGGAAAACAACCTCTTCATCTGAAGGCATCAAATCCTCTTTGCCATGCAGAAGACACAGTAAACACAACAACTGTCTGACGGAATTTTCTCCCTTTCGATAGTAACCTAGCAACTTTTCCAAAAATCGTTCGTCAGGGACCTTTTCGATCAAATTGAGCAATTGATCAAAGTGATGATGGATCAAAAGTGGGAAATGCTCTACTACCTGATCTATCAGATGTGATGTTGGGTAGCGAATGAAGAGTTCCAGCGCGTAATCCAAGTGCTCATGCTGGCGAGATTGAACCAAGTCTGGAAACCATTTTTCATAGATTGCTGTCAGTTGTTCCATCAATTCTGTAAGCCGATACTGCCAAGGCCTCGGCAGAACCAGTGGAAATGGGTAGAAGCGTTCGATTGAACCAGAGCCAACCAAGCGTAACAGCGCTTGTCGTGGATCTCCTGGAACAGGACTCATCGAGGCATCTGCCGCAAACTGTCGAAGCTCGTTTGATTGCAATAACAAATCTCTGAGAAACATCCTCATCCAGGTTTCGCGCAGTAAAGGAGACTGATATAAGCGCAGGCTGGATGCCATGTGATCTCTTGATTTCTCCAAAAATTCTGTTTCACGCAAACTAAGCCAAGCAGAAACAGGTAAGCAGAGAAGAAGCAAGAATTCTTGGTCCTGAATCTTCAGGATTGTCGAATCCCAGTCAGTCGCGACAAGTTCCTTAAATTCTTGAAGACAAGGCCATTCGGAGGTCAATTCAGGGTGATCCAATGAGAGGCGCATTAGATCTTCCAATGATTGCAGCAAAGAGGTAATCTCTTGTTGCCGGCGAAGCAGATCTAAGCGAGCCAATAACTCCGATAATTCAACGTCGATTTGCATCGACAATCCGTAAAGACACTCCGGGTAGAGTTCTTGGAGAGACTTACCGAATTGCAATTGAGCTTGGAACCATCGGATCAGTTCAGCACAATCAAAAATACTGGCCAAATGCTGAAAGAATTGGGGATCAGTGAAATGCACTCGGAAAAATCGATAATGACGCATCAAGCGTTCAATCTGGTCGGAACTTTGAACGCTTTGGCACAGATAACCAAACAAGCAGAGCGCCTTCATGTGATTTTCGCGCTGTTCCCAAAGTGCAGCCTCTAGTTCATCCCAAATTTCAGAATTTAGGCTTTGCACAAGGCACTTGATGGCGCACTGAAGATCGGCCAACTGAAGTTCCTCAGATTCCCATAAATGACGGAACCATTGCGACAGGGCGGGTTTGAATGCGGTATATTTCAACTCTACAAGGGCAACAGCACTGGAATGTTTCAGCGAGCCCTTAGAACGATTAAATAAGCCAAAAATTGGAAAAGCAAACTGCTTTAGATGATATCGTCCCACAAGATAAATTGCTGCTTCCCGACTCTCCGCAATATCTGATTCCAATAACAAATGGACAAACTCGGCCGCACGTTCCTGCCAACACTCAATCAGTTGATAAACAGCCCACATGCGGATCTGTCGGTGCTCAGACTGCAATAGATCAAGAGTTTGCTCGAAACCTAAAACTCGAGGCCCCTGCCACTGAATAAGTTCTTTACCAAATTGCTGAATGTCGTCTTGCATAGCCATGTCGAATCCTGCAATTAGCGCTCTATACGTTCACATCCCATTTTGCCATCGAATTTGCCCCTTCTGTTCCTTCGCAGTTCGGAAAAATCGACCAAGTGTCCATAGGGAATACTTGGAAGCCGTTCTACTCGAAACTAGACGTCGAGTCCAAGGTATCACAATTAACGACTTGGAATCACTCTATATTGGCGGAGGCACTCCATCTGTTCTTTCATCAACCGAAATTATTTTCCTGATGCAAGGCATCCGCCAGTCCTGGCCACACTCAAGAGACTGTCAAATATCAATCGAATGCAACCCAGAGGATGTTAAATCCGATTATTTGGGGACACTCCTTAATTCAGGTGTAAATCGTTTGAGCATAGGTGTGCAAAGCTTTCAACAAGAATTTCTTCAAAGCTTGGGGCGTAATCACACCGTAGAACACCTTCATCAGAACTTGATTGCACTCAGAGATGTTGGTTGGACAAACTTCAATGTTGATTTGATGTTTGGCCTCCCTAATCAAACCTTGGAACAATTTCAATTTGACGTAAAAAAAGCACTCGAATGGGACCCCACACACTTGTCATTCTATGCACTTGAATTGGCCGAACAAACTCCTTATGGCAAAAGCGAGAGAATTCGAAAGTCTTGGCAGGAAGCTCAAGAAATTACCACTGATATGTATTTGTGGGCTACGGATTTTCTGGAAAATAATGGGTGGGAGCACTACGAGGTTTCCAATTTTGCCAAGCCAAACTATCAGGGCCGAATGAACCAAATGGTTTGGAATGGTTCAGGATATCTAGGAGTGGGAGTTGGTGCTCACTCTTATGATGGACAAAGCAGGTGGGGGAATCTGAGGTCTCTTCACCGATATTTACAATTGTTGGAAGAAAATTGTTGGCCCACAGCTTTCTCAGAAACTCTTACTGACAATGAAAAAGCGAACGAATTCCTGATGCTCCAATTGAGACAAACAAAGGGACTATCATTAAAGAAGTGGGAAGGAAAATTTGCTCCCAAAAATTGGATGGACACTCATTTTGATTTATTGAGAGCTTGGCAAAAAGAGGGATTGTTAAATTGGATGGGCGATCGAATCGTGCTTACAAAGAGAGGATTACTGGTTGCGGATGCTCTGACTGCCGAATTGAGTTTATGATTTCTCAGTAGATACAGGGTTGGTGCTTCTCACAATCTTTGATGTATTGCATTAAGTCTTCAGGTGCCAATCTCTGATTTGAGCTTTTCGGCACAAATCTACTCAGAAGGCTCCGTTTCAACGGCCAACCAGACATGGCCAAAAAGAGCCCAAAGGTATTTAGTGAAATCTGCTGTAGGGAGTTCCAGTCAGTTTTGTATGGCAAGGGCTTTTCCTTGTAATCTGTATA
>CAJXNF010000190.1 GCA_913056375.1 uncultured Pseudomonadota bacterium
CACAGAACTGGAAGCGGAGCCCCACCAAGTCAAACCCTGCCGCATCACAACTGAATATGACATCCCCAAACAGGCTTGGTTTGCTACCGATGAGCGTATCCCTTGGGCTGTAGCGATTGAGTCTGGTCAGTGTGACCTAATGTTGATCAGCTATCTAGGCATTGATTTTCAAAATAGGGGAAACCGGGTATATCGCCTGCTCGATTGCACAATGACATTCATGGCGGCCCTCCCTAGGGGTGGTCAAACACTAAGGTATGAAATTCACATCGATTCCTTCGCCAGACATGGCGAAAGCCTCCTGTTTTTCTTCCATTACGAGTGCTTCGTTGATGATCAGATGGTACTCAGAATGGATGGTGGTTGTGCAGGATTCTTTACTAAAGAGGAGCTTGATCAGGGCAAGGGAGTGATTCATACCGAGAAAGAAATCCAGGCCCGTCAACAGATTCAGCCGACTAATTTCTCTCCACTACTTCACTGTAATCAGACCGCTTTTGAGCGAGAGGACTTATTGCACTTGGTTCAGGGTAATCCGTCAAAATGCTTTGGTGAAAATTATGATCAGAACCAAAAAAATTCTTCCCTGAGGATGGCACCTGAACAACTACTGATGAATGATCGCATTTTAAATATGGATCCCAAAGGTGGCGCTTGGGGATTGGGGATTGTGGAATCTGAGAAGCAACTTCGTCCGGACGACTGGTACTTCACTTGCCACTTTTACAAGGATCCTGTGATGGCTGGCTCGCTGATCGCAGAAGGCTGCGTTCAATTGCTGCAATTCTACATGCTTTACCTAGGACTCCAGACTCTTACTGAAGACGCTAGCTTTGAACCGATCCTCAACCTTCCCCAAATTGTTCGATGTCGGGGCCAAGTCATTCCCTCAGATTCTTTGATGACCTATCGACTTGAAGTCAAAGAAATTGGCTTGCATCCAGAACCCTACATGATCTCCAACATTGATGTACTTGTTGAGGATCGAATTGTTGTGGACTTTAGAGATGTTGGGGTGCGTTTAGTTGAGAAGAAATCCGATGAGATCAGTTTTTCAATCGGCACAGCTTCAGACACTAAGGCCAAACCTGCTTTCGATGAGGTAGCCATTCAGAATTTTGCTGATGGCTCAGTCGCCAAGTGTTTTGGAGAGCATTACGCGCCCTTTGATGCGAGACCCTTTGTTCAGCGAAATCCATGCTTAGACCTCAAGCTACTTACCAGAGTTTTGGAAGTATCAGGAGAACCAAGGAATTTTTCTAAGCCAGCAAGTTTGATTGCCGAATACGATGTGAATGAAATGGACTGGTATTTCTCAGATAGGACCAGCATCGCGCCCTTACCAGCAAGCGTCCTCTTGGAAATCGCTCTCCAGCCCTGTGGTTTCTTGGGTGCTTGGATGGGAAGCATTTTTGAATTTCCAGATGACGATCTTCACTTCAGATTGGTTGAGGGGCACGCAAAGCTATTGGAACGCCCAGAACTGAGAGACCGAAAGATTCTGACAAATGTTCGACTTGACCGAATGACCCGCTTTGATGGGCAGGTCATCGAACATTTCACATACCAATTGAGTACTGATCTCTCCCCAGATCATCCCTTTCTGGAGGGAGTTGCCCTGTTTGGCTATTTTCCAGAGTGGGCGCTCGAACGACAGCGTCAAAGATATCCCGACCCAGATTGGCAAGCTTCACCCGAACTACCCTGGTTGGATTGCCCTCAACTAGGCCATCTGTATTTACTTCATCAAGTCCAACTTGATCCTGAGGGGGGTGAAAGAGGACTAGGAAGAGTGGTTGGGCGCAGATTTGTTGACAACCAAGATTGGTATTATCCCTGCCACTTTCACGACGATCCAGTCATGCCCGGATCTCTAGGGATTGAGGCTGCACTGCAAGCCCTGAGAGCATTGGCCGAAGGGACACCACATCGATCCATTTCTGAAAAAGTAGAATGGCCTTTAGATTCAGAATGGAAGTGGGAATTCAGAGGAGAAGTGTGGCCGGGAACGAATGAGCTAACCGTACTCGTAGAAGTTCTGGAGAAGAAGGAGGTAGGTCAGCAGATAGAGTGGGTGGCTGAAGCAATTGTAGCTCGTGAGGGCAAACGCATTTACCGCTTACCAAGAATTTCTCTGCTTGTTTGAATCTCAGTTTCCTGTTTCAATTGGGAGATCTTCTCTTGCACCCCATTCAGTCCAGGAACCATCATAAATTTTGATATTATCATGACCTGTTAGATGTAATCCCAAAGCCAAGATACAAGCGGTCACTCCTGACCCACAGGAACAGACAATCTCCTTGGTTTGATAAATTTCGGATTTTTGAAAAAGCTGCTTCAGATTTTCCTCTGAAATCATCATCCGGTAAGGGCCCTCCAGCAAATCCATAAATGGCAGATTTCTCGAATGAGGGATGTGTCCACTTCTTAGCCCTGGTCTAGGTTCTTGAACCTCACCTGCAAATCTCTCTGCTGAACGGGCATCAAGAATGATAGCGTCTTCATTCTGAGATGTTAGCTGAGTTGCTTCCCAGTCAACGACAAGTCCAGATTCTAAAACAGCATCGAATTTTACAGGATCAACTTTTTGCGAACCCCTAGCCAATTCTCGCCCTTCTGATTTCCACTTTGGGAGACCCCCATTGAGCAGGGAAATCTTATGATGACCAAAAGTTCTGAACATCCACCAAATTCGAGCGGCAGAAAACAATCCAGTAGAATCATAGACTACGACCCAACTCTCATTATCAATGCCCAGTTCACCTACCTTGCTTGAAAAATATTCTTCGGAAGGAAGAGTATGGGGCAATTCACTATCCTGATCAGAAAATTCGTCTAAATCGAGAAATACTGCCCCGGGAATATGCTCTTTTTCAAACTCTTGGCGGCCGTCCCTGTTGGCCTTTGGAAGATGCCAACTACCGTCGATAATTTTCAAATTTGAATCGCCTAAGAGATTTGCCAAGTCAGCGGATTCAATGAGTGAGTCAAGTTGGAGGGTCATCTGATTTTCTCGTTTCAGTTCAAAACACGCTTGGGATGATTTCTTTCTATCATGCCGAGCATTTCATCCAAAATTTCATCATCCATCTGAAGAAGCAGCCGATTCAGTTTGTCTAAACGCTTAGCTGGGATCTGGGATAAAACGATACGACCATTTTTTCGGTCGATTTTTTGTTGCCAAGATTTCTCAGAACTTTTTTGAAGGGAGCCGTGGTTTCTCAATTTTGTTTGTTCTCTGAAGATTCTTAGAGAGAGTTCTAATTCTTCCCGAGAAATACTGTCCAGTTGGTCCAAAAGTTCCTGCTGCTTTTGATGGGCTCTGAGTGGATCTGCGGGATCTTTCAAATAGGCAATCCGACGGAGCGAATAAAGCATCCCACGGACATCCATTTCCAGCAAGCCCGCTGAACCATGGGTTTGGATCATTTCGATGATCTTTGCGTCACTTAAAGCAGTTTTCCGATCCTGGACTTGTATAACCTCCTCAATATAAAGCGCTAAATCCCTTTGGTGCTTCTCCTCCAATTCGCTGAAGTGCTCTGTATAAATTTTGTAAATATTGAAGAGCACCTGCCTCTTATCCTGTTGCATCCGATGTTCACGAGCCTCAATACTTCTGACCAATTCAATCGTTTCAAATTCCAACCTCCTGAGAGGATTAAACTGAAGGACTTCTTGACCGTCATTCTCTGAGGTCATTTGATGTTGGCTGCGCCTGGATGCATTGCGCTGATATTGTGAGCGAGTAGTCATGTAAACTCCGGAAATAGGGCCTGCACCAAAACCTGCAGACGATTCTTCAATTCAGCACTACGAACCGGCTCATGACTATCAATAAATCCCATCACCTCAGCGCGTTTTGGGATCCAAAGTGGCTGGTGGTCGTCATGAAAAATCAACATATTGCGATAATGATCAACAAGATATTCAAGAGCGTAGTGGCAAGACTTCAGACGGGTATCAAAGAGATTTGGAAGCAAATAAACCCTCTTAAGTTCTGGGTTCAGATATTTGCGAGCTGTTCGAATTCGCTCTAACTGAATGGGTAGGGTCTCCACGGCAAACATCTCAGTTTGCACCGGAATTACGATCACATCACAAATGGACAAACTCCAATTGGTTAGCAGTGACAGCTCTCCCGGCGTATCACAAACCAAGTACTCCGTCTTGAGCTCTCGGAGCAACATCCTGAACAAGTTTTCATGACCAGGTTGATCGCGGAAAGCCGTTTTGGCTTGTTCATAATTTGGGGTTGCAGCCAACAGTTTTAGAGAGGTTTCCGGCAATTCCAACAGCGCATTTTGTGGTGAGATGCGCTCTTGAAGAAGATTGTAAAGATTTTTCGTTTGAAGTTCTTCGAGGATCAGAGGGTAATCTGCATCAGTGAGCCGATTCAAGAACCATTGGGTGGAATTTCCCTGAGGATCATTGTCCAGAAAAATGACTTCCCTACCAAATTGTGCCAATTGCTCTGCGACCAAAAGGCTCAAGGTCGATTTACCGACACCACCCTTTTGATTTTGAAACGCCACCGCTTGCATGCTGCCTTCCTGGCCAGTTTTGGAGAATTAACCGTTGCTGCTCCAATACTCCACAAGCACAGGCTGTGCAAATGATGTGAGGCAAGTTACTGAGGGGATTTAGTATTATTTCGGGATTGCAAGGGGATCCAGAGAAGGAACAGGCCCAAAGAAATTGGGCCAAAGGCATGATGAAAAAAAACTATTCTAGATTGAGACCGGCCTCCTTGGCTTTCTGGATAAGGAAGGGGATACCCACTTTCAAAATATCTTCCGGTTGATCAGTAACTGGACGCCAAAGAGCTAGACCTCCTGCGATGTCATCATCAACATAAATGAAGCTCTCCAAGGTCATCGTCCCCTGAAAATCAACTGCTTTCAGACCCAAAAAGGTGTCTTCCCAGTTTAAGCAGCCTCTTCCCGGCACACCACGATTTGACTCCGAAAGATGTATGTACTCCAGTCTGCTTCCACAGTCTTGACAACCCTGAGACATACTCACTTCTTCAATGTTCATATGGTATGTGTCTAGATGAACGAAGGTGTTCTCGGCTCCAATTCTAGCAAGCGCTTGCATCGTTTGCTTGCCAGTATTCAACAGATGGGTTTCATACCGGTTACAAGGTTCCAACCCCAATCTTAAATCCAAGGATTTTGCAGTACTGGCAGCATGTGAGAGCATCATGCACATGGCGTCGTACTCAGCATCAGTTCTGGGGGCCCCTGAAGTTTTTCCAATCGAACCGAAAGTCACTCCAGAGAGAATTTTTGAACCCGCTTCAGCGGCAACCTGGAGAGCATTGTCCAAAAAATCCGTACAGGCTTTCAAGTCTTTAGTCGGGTCGAGGTGATGAGGGAGACCTAGAGAACAAGTGACACCCATACCGTGCTTTTCGAAGGCTTGCCTGGTTCCCTTCGAATCAAATTCAGCTGGCCGCAAAAGCGGCAACTCAACAACGCTGATTCCCAATTCCTTAAGCGGTGGCAGCACCTTGTCAGCTTGTTTCGCTTCCCATCCTGGTGTGAAGCAGAATGCATGTATTCCCAACTTCGCCATTTAGATCCTTTTCAGTTATCCGTGAGCACCCACAATATAGGATACCACCTCATTCATATCAGTGGCTTCCCTTTGAAGATCCGCAATCACACTACCTCTTCTCAGAACTACAATCCGCTGGCAAGCTGCAAAGATGTCATTCAGACGATGGCTGATTAAGATCACAGCTATTCCAGCATCTCTCATTTGCTCAATGAGCTTCAGAACTCCTTCCACCTCACGAACAGCGAGAGCTGCTGTGGGCTCATCCATAATCACCAACTTCGGATCAAAGGTCAGAGCCCTTGCAATTGCTACGGTTTGCTGCTGGCCTCCTGACAATCGCCCAACTGGGACATGGATTGAGGGGATTCGAGCACCCAGCCGATCAATCATCTTGAGGGCTTCCGCATCAATTTTTTCTTTATCTACAAAGCCCGGAAGAAAACCCCAGAGACGTTTAGTAG
>CAJXNF010000191.1 GCA_913056375.1 uncultured Pseudomonadota bacterium
AGCCCATTGGTGATCAGTGCCAACTGACGGCCTTCTTCGCGAAGACGGTCGAGGATGTTAGGGATGTTAGGAGCGGGTTGGAGTACTTGCCAGTAGTTCTCTCGGTTTGTCCTACAGAGTTCCTCTCCGAAGGGATGGGGTTTGATCAACTCGCCTGTAACTTCAACAGCAAATGCCTGCCAATACTCCTGATCTGCAGTGGTTCCATAGAGTAAAGTGAACCCCCGAAGGGTCTCTATCCACTCCTCTACACTTTTACCTGTCAACCTCGGATGCTGGAGAGTTTTGCGCCAACTTGCCCGAATCGCCGCACGAGTCATCAACAAAGTATCGTCAAGATCGAAAAGATAGAGTTGATAACCCATCCAGTCGAAGTTCATTTTTTGACCAACACTCATTCCGGCTTACCCGCATTGGCAGCCAAAGGCTTCAGATTTTCGTATCGCCAGCGATGCCAGGGAGTTTTGAAATCTGCTGCCCAGCGATTCAACAAACGCCCATTCCAGTTGGCGATTAACTCAGACAGGGCCTGTGTCTCTTCCTCGTCCTCGTTAAGCTGATAATTTAGACGGGCCTGATACAAGGTTTCACCAGACTGAAAATCCAACAGCTTCAATCGCATCAAGAATTGGCGTTTCCCCGGACAATCTTTGCTACATGGATAATCCTCGAGTTGCAGCAGAAATAGGAGATTTGCATCCAAATCCTCCTGAAGAGGGAGAGCCAGATCTCGATCAGCTATTCCTGTCAAAGCGAGAGTCGTTGTGAAGCGTTGTAAGCGTACCGCAAGGTTCGATTCGGGTAATCGAGCAGCTGGTGCATCCTTAGCAAAAAAAGCCTGATTTACCTCTGAATGATCCTGAATTTGCTGCCTGGCGGTATTCAGCATTCCATCCCAAACATTCTCTGGGACGCTATCAGCTGCCTTAAAACCTATGACAGCTACCCGTTCATTTCGATAATCAAAAAAGTTGTTTTTGCCGGTGATCACAGGCAACTGGCAACCAGATAAGCAGAGCAGTATGAAGCCAATAATGTGGGTGAAACGCATTACTTAAAAAATGTGTTTGAGGTAACTGGGATGAGTAATCGAAAGATAGTCTGATTAATCCAGAGGGTTTCAGCTTGATGTTCGAACTAATTTTTCTTGATAATCGTTTGTTTTACAATCTTATTCTTAAATAGCATTTTCTAATCGTTGAAAGGTTTACACCATGTTGAGCGAAGAGATTAGTGGCCGAATCGTCGGCCTCTCGGAGCGCTTGGGCAAGCTAGAAGGGTATCTTTGAAGTCCCTGCCAAAACTGAACATCTGAAAGAACTAGAAGGTCGCTCCTCACGAGGTGACTTCTGGGAATTACCTGCCGAAGAACGTACTACCTTATTGAAAGAAGCTGCGCAGTTGGGTGATTTGCTTGAAAACCTCAACAAGATGCGTCAACTCCAAGATGATCTAGAGACCGCCGCAGAGCTTTATCGTGAAGAAGAAGACATCGATCTTCTTCAGGAAATCCAGACAAACCTCACAAACCTGCAACTGAAGCTAGATAGTCTCGAAATCTTCAGCCTGTTCAGTGGGGAGAATGATGAAAAAGACGCCATCGTCAATATTCACCCGGGAGCTGGAGGCACCGAATCCACGGATTGGGCGTCCATGCTCTACAACATGTACCTTCGCTGGGCAAACGATCACGATTATTCTGTGGAAGTGATGGATTATCAGCCGGGCGAGGAGGCAGGTTTAAAATCAGCAACTTTTGCCGTGAAAGGAGTGCATGCCTATGGACGTTTGCGTGCAGAAATTGGAGTTCATCGACTTGTAAGAATTTCTCCTTTCGATGCCAACAAGCGAAGGCACACCTCATTCGCTTCCGTATTTGTCTATGCGGACATCGATGAAGAGATTGAGATTGATATCAGGACCGATGATTTGAAGGTAGACACCTATCGGGCAAGTGGGGCTGGTGGGCAGCATGTGAACACCACAGACAGCGCGGTACGGATCACACACATCCCAACTGGAATCGTTGTCCAGTGCCAAAATGAACGCTCCCAACACAAGAACCGCTCATCGGCAATGAAAATCCTCAAAGCTCGACTTTATGAGCGTGAGCAAGCGCTCCTCAATGCAGAAAAAGATGAGCAAAATAGCCAAAAGCAAGACATTGCCTGGGGTAGCCAAATCCGAAGTTACGTTCTGCATCCATATCAGATGGTCAAAGATCATCGAACTGGCTTTGAGACCGGAAACTCGGAGGCTGTTCTGGATGGTGATTTAGACGGCTTTATCAAGGCAGCACTTTCCCAAAAAGTCTGCTGACTGAACAACTTAAATGAGAACTTATTATGGCATCCAGCTACTCCTTTGATGTGGTCTGCCAAGTTGATCTTCAAGAAGTGACAAATGCAGTTGATCAAGCTAAACGGGAGATTACCAATCGCTATGACTTCCGGGGTTCTACCGCCGAAATTGATCTGGACAAAGAAGAACCTAGTCTGCAATTGACTGCTGAAGATGAGTATAAATTGCAGGCCGTGACTGACATCCTTTTGACCAAGATGCTTAAACGCAACGTGCCCGTCAAAAGCCTCGTCTACGGAAAAACCGAACCAACTGGAAAAGTCCTGAAAAAGAAAATTTCAATTCAACAGGGGCTCTCCAAGGAGCAATGCAAAAGTATCAATCAGCAAATCAAGAATTTGAAAGTGAAAGTCCAACCCCAAGTGAATGGGGATTTGGTTCGTGTGACTGGCAAGAGCAAAGATGATTTACAGGTGGTCATCCAAGGATTAAAGGATGCCGATTTCGACTTTGATATGCAGTTTATCAACTACCGTTGAATCGGCTTGACCAAAGCAGCATTTAACAGGTATATTAAGTTCCTTTTGCCCATTATTTGCGGAATGATCAGGGAGAACTCCCTGCACGGATGCCGCGCTTTTCAACCTCAACCGGTCGTGCATCGGCAAGCACTTCCGTTTCCTTAAACTGAGGCTACTTCGTGACCGAATCAATCTCCACTTCTACTGAACTTGAACCAATCGTTTTCTTTGAGGAAAGCGAAGACTTTGACCTGCTTTACGATGAGACCCTTGTTGGCATCAGCGAACAAGAGATAATCACCGGTGTAGTCACTACAATTGGCAAGGATTACGTAACCGTCGACATCGGCTTCAAATCAGATTGCCTGATCCCTACTGAAGAATTCCAGAACTCCGAAGGTGTCCTGACAGCCAATATTGGCGATCAGGTCGAAGTTTATGTTGAAGCCTTGGAAGAAGACGATGGCATCACAAGCATCTCCAAAACAAAAGCTGAGAAGCTTAGAGTCTGGGAGAAAATCGGCAAAATTTACGAAGAAGATGGAATCGTCACTGGGGCAATCATCAATCGAATTAAGGGTGGTTTATCCGTCGATATCGGTGTCAAAGCATTCTTGCCAGGTTCGCAGGTAGATCTTCGTCCAGTACGCAACTTGGATAAACTTCTGGGAGAGTCCTTCGACTTTAAAATTCTTAAGTTCAACCAGAAGCGTGGAAACATTGTCCTCTCCCGAAGAGCATTGTTGGAAATTGATCGGGAAGAGAAGCGCAAGAAGACCCTCGAAATTCTGCACGAAGGTGCAAACATTCTTGGTGTGGTCAAGAACATTACCGACTACGGTGTCTTCGTGGATTTGGGTGGAGTAGACGGATTGTTGCACATCACGGATATGACTTGGGGACGCATCGTTCACCCATCTGAGATGTTCAGTATTGGGGACGAAGTTGAAGTACTTGTTCTGAAGTACAACCCTGATGAGCAGAAAGTATCCTTGGGACTCAAGCAGAAGACTCAGAATCCTTGGGAATCAGTTTCTGAGAACTATTCTGCTGGAACAAAAATTACAGGCCGTATTGTCAGCCTCACGGATTACGGTGCCTTTATTGAGTTGGAACCAGGTGTAGAGGGCTTGATTCACGTCTCCGAGATGTCTTGGACCAAGAAAATTCGACATCCCTCCAAGGTGGTGCAACTTGGTCAAGAGGTTGATGCTGTGGTCAAGGAAATCGATGTGGAACGCAAGCGCATCTCTCTGTCCATGAAAGAGGCCGAACCGAATCCTTGGAGGCTCGCTTTAGACCGTTACCCCATCGGATCAGTTGTCACTGGTCGAGTGAGAAACATTACAGACTTCGGTATCTTTGTTGGACTTGATGAAGGCATTGATGGCCTCGTTCATGTATCCGATATTTCCTGGGCGCAGCGCCAAAGAAAGCCTTCAGAGATCGCTCGCAAAGGCGAGGAAATCGAAGTTAAGGTCCTAAATATTGATGTTGAGCAAGAGCGCCTTTCTTTGGGGATCAAGCAGCTGACTGAAGATCCTTGGAGAAATCTGGACGATCGCTTCCCCTTGAATCAAGAGGTAGTCGGACGGGTAGTCAATATCACTGATTTCGGTATCTTCGTGGAAGTTCTAGAGGGAGTTGAGGGACTGGTTCACATCTCAGAAATTGATGGCAGCGTTCCTAAGAATAAGATCACTGACTTCTATCCAGTTGATACAGAAGTGCGGGCTCGTGTGATCAAGATTGATCCTGAGGAAAGACGCCTCGGCCTGAGCATTATCGAGATTAAGAATGCTCACTTCACCGCCGAAGGAGCCGTTGAAGAAGAAGAAGAGGGCGGAGAAGAAGAAACGAACGAAGAAGAAACCGCCTGAAAACCATGAGCCAGAGGGCAGCTTCTGCGGAAGCTGCCCTCAGCCATTGACCTGCCTTACACAATCTCCTACGCTAGAATCTGGAAAAATTTTTCTTACTCCAGTAGATCCTGACACCATCCCAATAAATTTTTTCAAGAGGTCCTATGCGTCTTCTGCTCAGTGCCTTGTTCCTTTGGACATCGATAACCACCGTATCTGCGGCAAATCTGTTTGAACTAACCGCCCCTGACATTGACGGCTCTGAGCTGCCGCTCAGTGAATTCAAGGGCAAGGTAGTACTGGTCGTCAACACCGCCTCTCGGTGTGGATTCACTCCTCAATATGAAGCGATGGAGGAAATCTTTCAGAAATACCGCAATCAAGGATTTGTCGTGCTCGGTTTTCCAAGCAATGATTTCTATCAGGAATTGTCCAGTAATGAGGAAATCAAAGACTTCTGTGAGGGCTACAAAATCAGCTTCCCCTTATTTGCTAGTTCTTCAGTGACGGGATCCAACAAACAGCCCGTTTATGAGTTTTTGACCAATTCATCCGCCTACCAAGCAATGCGTGGAGAAGTACGCTGGAACTTTGAGAAGTTCCTCGTCGATAGGAAAGGCCAGGTCATTGCTCGATACCCTTCGGCAGTCGCACCAAATCATCCACAACTTCTGAATGATATTGAAAAGTTGCTCTAACACTTTCGGCAACCACTAAATATTCGCGTCAAACAGCACTTCTATGGAAGCCTCACGAAAGTCAATTTGGGGTTGGGCACTATATGATTGGGCTAACTCCGTGTTTGCTACTACTGTGATCGCGGGGTTCTTTCCTATCTTTTTTAAGCAATTTTGGAGTGCGGGAGCAGATGTCAGTGTCAGTACAGCTCAGCTTGGTTTTGCGAATTCTTTATCTAGCTTACTGATTGCTCTGACTGCTCCCATTCTCGGGGCAATTGCTGATCGCGGTCGCCTGAAGAAACCATTGCTCGCAGTGTTCACCTATCTCGGGGTGTTCATGAGTGCGGGGCTTTATTTTATTGAGCAGGGTCAGTGGGAATGGGCGGTATTGGTTTACGTTTTGGGCTCTTTGGGATTTGCCGGTGGGAACATCTTTTATGATGCGATGCTCGCAGATCTAGTACCGGATGATCAGCTCGACCGTATTTCAAGCTTTGGCTATGCCCTCGGCTATCTAGGTGGTGGACTCCTTTTTCTGATCAACGTCTTAATGACACTGCAACCCGATTGGTTTGGATTAGCAGGTCCTGCAGAAGCGGTGAGGCTGTCTTTTCTAACAGTAGCCGTGTGGTGGGGTG
>CAJXNF010000192.1 GCA_913056375.1 uncultured Pseudomonadota bacterium
TAGTGAAATGTTCTCTAATGACTTTGCCGTTTTCGTCTATTACCCTAATAATACCTTCCCCCTTATTATAACTTTTTACTAAATCAATCAGTTCCATTTTTCTAAATCCATATCTTTAGATTATATCTATAGAATTTACAAGCCCCTCAATTAAGTTCTCTAATCTTCCCTTTACTTCTGCTGTAATTTTATTTGGCGTTCCTACTGTTCTTCCCATATCTTTAGATAATTAATTATGATAACATAAAAAAAAATCATAGAGTTATTTATTAATTTGCTTATAATCAATGAAAGCTAAAAAGTAAGTTATCTCTAATGAAGTACTTAAAGTGAATATAAAGCAAAGACCAAAAAAATGCCAAAAGCTTGATCGGTTCCAGAGGCTTCAGCTGAGATAAGATCTTTGCCTTGTCCTGTCAAAATAACGCCTTGAAAGTTATTAATACCATAAATCTGATTTAATCCCACCGCATTTCCAATCAACCTATCATTTCCTTTTTTCAGTTTGATTTCGCCTTCATTCGCGATACCTTCAACAAATATCCCGCCCGCAGAACTACCGCTAACTAAGTGGAGTTAGCGGTCGGTGTTGATGTTGCCCAAATTCTGAATGCCACCACCAGAGGAAACAATAAAATCTTTGCCATCACTAAAATCGACATCACCCAAGTTCTGGAAAAATCCAGTAAACAAATTATCTCCAAAGATCCCTCCTTCGTCAGCTATTGCACCTTCATTGGTTAGTAAGCGAGTAATAATTGTTCCATTTAAAACAAATTCATCACCTACAGGGATGCTCACAGAAGGTTCAACAATGATTTCTCTGCCTTGAGCAAAGGCCTCACGCAAAAGCCGAATTGACTGTCCTTTGAGCTCCTCAGTCGACGCAGGCCCGTAAGAACCACTTGCAAGATCGCTGATAACTTGCTCAAGATCCCTCAATACATTTTCAATTTCACCAATTTCAACATTGATACCCATTTCCGAAAGAGAAGCAGCAACCTCTAATACGCCTTCTGACTGAAGCATATCCAAAAGGTTTTGAAATTGATCTTGCGAAAGAAACACGATTGAAACCCCAAGAAAGCGAAGATATTTGTAAAGCAATCTGAAACAATTGGTTTCCAGATGCATGATTACCTTATCAGCAAACTGGATGTAGCAAACTGAGCCTTTGAGGCTCTCTTGGATTATGTAAAAGCTCAAGGAGTTCGACAGCCAGGATGCTGAGCTCCTCTGTTACTGGCCCGATGCCGCCTCCATCGCCCAGGTCTGGTTTGTGCTCATGCACCCAGGAAAAAGCGTGCCCGATGCTAGCGCTCCTCCTTCTCCTTGCTCTTCTGTCTCTGCGTAAACAGCTCACTGGCACCATCCAGCACCTGCTTTTTCGATCAATCACCTGAATCGGGAAAATGGCGTGATTGACGACGATCCCCTGGATCGTCTTGCGGCCACTAATCGCCTCCATGGAAACTCAGGACTTGAATTCGGGACTGTGGCTGCGGCGCTTGCTCATGAGTGAGAGACCCCATTTCAGGAGCGGCAACCCGCCTCAGAGGTTAACGACGGGACTTGTCCAGAAAAACCAGACCAGCACAGGTAAAAAATCAAAAAATATTATTTATTTTCACCATAGTTAACTATATTTTGTATAATCAACAACGTTTTTATGAAAATTTTCGATTTCCTCTCAAGCGGTAAATGCATAATTAGCATGCAGCCTGAATAAGCTTGGATTCATGCTGCCGTTTTCCATTAATTTCTAAATTATGGCTATTGACCCAAACTCAATTGAAAGACTCCTGGATTTAGTTGAAGCAGGAGATCCCCAACTTATTGCGGAGATCTTCGCCGGCTTGGATATCGTTATTGACCCTGAGGAGCTTCAGCCACTTATTGATGACATCAAAGCGGCGGTCAAGTTCCTCGAAGAACAGACTTATGGTCCTGCATCTCCCGAGGAGCTCAGAGAACAAAAGCTTCGCCTTCTCACTGAAGCCGTCGTTCCAGGAAGAGATATTATTATTGAACCAGTTGTGAAAGTTCCAGAAGGAGAGGAGCTTGTTTTAAATGGTTCGCTTCTTACAAGTATCCTCACCAACGAAGGGTTACTCACTGATACAACAATTTCGCTTGGAGACAATCTGCTTGGGGAATTTTTCCTTAACACTGGAGAGATTCGGTTTAATGAGGGGCAAGACTTTGTCATATCACGTGGCAGTGGTATAATTAATGAAGGATTTATCACTACTGGCAACAACTTAGATTTGGTCAGCGGAACCGCAACTGGCGGGAATGTCGTTGACGGCGTACTTAACTCAGGCGTGATTGGTTTAGATAAAGGAAATGACAGGTTAATTGGCAATGGAATCGGCACCCTTGACGTTGACGGCATTGATAATCAAAACTTAATCACCACAGGAAAGGGTGACGACCTCATTGCGGCCAAAGCTGTAGGCAATAATGGGATTGCAGGTATCAACAATTTGGGCACAATTTTTACGGGTCAAGGTGACGATAGAATTTTAGGCGCAGGCACTGATTTAACCGGTATTGCTGAAGGAGGTTTTTCATTTGGTGTCTCTACTGGAGAACAATTTGAAGACGAAAATGGCGAAATCCAATTTATTTTAAACACCTTGATCAACACTGGATCAGGAGCGGATGAAGTCGTAGGAATTTCAATTTTAGAAAATTCTAGCGAGTTTATCGGCAATTCCGCAGGAGTCATTAACCAAGCAGGAACTATTCGCCTTGGAGATGGTGATGATAGGCTGTTTGGTGAATCACTTACTTCAGGCCCTCAAACTTCCGTAGGTATTGCTGCCTTTGGGCGATTCGTTTTCTTTGATGACGTGCCCCCGGCACCAGCAACGATTGATCTAGGAGATGGTAATGACACCGTGACTGGCATTGGTGAATCGGAGGGTGGATTTCAAGCAGGGGGGATTGGCCTGTTTTTCTCAGAACTGATATCCAATAGCGGAAATAATGCCATCCAAGGTGAGGGCTTCGGTGGCGTCGTCACTGCTGGTATTCTTGTTGATGATTTCAGTCGTATCAAACTTGGAAATGGTAGTGACTCACTTACAGGTTCTGCTTTTGGTGGTTTCTTTAATGCTGGAATTTCCAATGATGGCTTAATCCAACTAGGGAAGGGGAGTGATCTGATTGATGCCAGCATTGGTGGTTTTGCAGGGTCTGGTGAGACGCAGCTAGGGGGTGGTGATGATGAAATTCGTGGTTTTGGCACAGGCCAGTTCTTTGGTGGAGGTGGCACAGATACCATTTCATTGGGTGAAGGAGTCTACGATTTTGATTCGTCCGCAGGGACTCTTACCTCTGAATCTGGCACCACGATGAATCTTAGAAATATTGAGGAAATAAAGGGGTTTAATGACATGCAATCAGTTGCTTTGGTCGATGGCCAGTTTGTTATTGATGCAAACAATGAGCTTGTGCCACTCCCTCCACTTGGTATTATGTAGCTGTGATTTGATTAAGATTTTACAAGTAACTGTAAGCCCGCTTTTTGCGGGCTTTTTTAACGTCGATAAAACTTGGGAGATCTCGAGGGAATTACAAAGCTGCTCGAGACAGCAGGGAAATCACCCGCAGGCGTGTCCTTCACCGTTTCCCATTTCTGAGAACAGGAGCGGCAGACGAGCGTCTCGTAAGTTGTCTCAAAGGGAGTTCCTTCACCCGTCTTTGAGGCAGAAATAATTTCGAGATCAGGATGATCACAACAGTCAGGCGGAGCTGTTGTGAATTTGTTGCGTTCTACGCGCGGGGAAGAGGTGGTCATGATTCAGATAAACAAGGATTTACAGGATTTACTTCATGCCGAAAGCATTGAATGCTAGGCGCTTCTGGATTTCAGGAAGGAATTCTTCTCTGAAAGTCCGATATTCTTCCTCCGTGTCGCAAACCTCGCCATTAACAGCTTAATTAATTGCGCGCTGCGTCAGGCACCAAGAGTCAATGATCCAGGTAGCGATTCCTAAATCCAGCTTTTCTGGATCTTCGGGCAGCTCTTCAGGCAGATCAATTTCAGAATCAGCCAGAAGCTTTTCAAGCTCATCCTGTGCTTCATAGATACTCGCCATCATGCGCTTCGTGATGGCGACGTGGCGCGCTTTGAGATGCCGCCTCTCCGCCGATAGGTCGGGCGAAGTTCTGGGAATTGTCATTGCAAGTAGAAAATAAACAACAGAGAAAAAGATTCGCGGTCTTACGGTCTCGGGCTTACTGCGGGCCATTTCGCGTTGATCTCGCCGGAACCACCGCGCAGTCACGACGGAAACTCATTTCTTGCAGGCATTGATTAAGCCGTAACCAACGACTCGACCACCGCATGGTCCGAGCAGTGGAATCGTTTGCCTGCGGAGCAGCCGCGCGGGGAGAACTACATGGAGAACTCCCCTTCCAGCCGCGACTATCAGGCTTGCCAGTCGCCGATGCCGTTCCAGGCAACGTTGAGTTCCATGCGAACCCAATCGGTCATCTCGCGATTAACTCCGGGATCTTCAGCGGGAATTCTCACGGAGAAGAAATCCACAAACATCATCATCAATTTGATGCCGCCTAAGTGTTCTGTCTCAGCAGGTTGAAAGTTGCAGCAGCATTTGCCTCTGGCCTGATTCGTTCAAGCAGACGCATCAACAGGTATCGATGCACGCCAGGCCAGGCCGAATGCAAATACTAAAAAGTGAACAACACAATTCGGTAGAATATACAAACAGGCAGTAGTTTAATTGACATGCAAGCAGATAACGCATTAAGCAAGAAGATCACTTAATTGCAGCACGTGCATCCTCAGAAGAGATGACGCGTGCAGACCAGAAGCAGTAAGGTGCTTACGGTCAGGCGATGACAATAAAAGAATAGATGGCAACGACGAATGGCATGGGCCTTCCTGGTCCATCAGCACTACAACCAATCCAAAATCCAAATGCTCGCATTGACACTAAGGGGCAGAACATCGCGGCCCTGCCTGACAGAACCGTTGTCTATTACTGAATATGGATATTGAACAAGCAGAAGAGCAGCTAAAGATAATTTCAGAGCGCTGTGAGAACAGAGCAGATGTAGAACGGGAGGTCAATAGCCTCCCAAAAAAAGAGAAGATGGAGATTGTCTTTGCGTTAACACGTAAAGACTAATACGAAGACGTGCAGTGGTGGAGCATGTGGCTCATCGATTTCATTAATGCACAAAACCTCATCAACAATTTCGAGACCGGCACATCGAGACGTGAGGTGACCACTGGTTTCCTGCGGACGATGGTCCTGCTGTATCAACTGTCTGCAGACGATATGAGCAGAGCAGAACTCCAAACACAAACAGCGGATTCTCAATACGCGGTACAGCTATCAGAAGAAGCATCAGTGCTGGCTGATGCCTTGAACAGGCTGGTCAGTCAGATCATTCAATGTGATGCTGATTACATGGCTGTCCTTAACGGACGTAAAAGTAATTGGCATTACATCGATGGCGACGGCAAAGGCAGGCCGTATCCACGTAAGCAATTAGAAGCGGAGCAGAGAGCCATTGCCAAACAGGAGCACCGGCATAGGCAAGAACTGAAGGAAGCTCGCAAGGAACACACGTTGAACTACTGAAACCTTGTGCCACTGCCTGACCTGAGGCCTGATGAAACTCCTGTCCAAACGATCATCCCGCTATGGGAGGCAGGCTTCATGGCATAAAAGAACTTCCAGTAATTCAAGCTGCAGTATCAACTCATCTAACTTTCAGGACATACAAATGTAATACACATCTCCAGTGTAACCACCACATGGAGAATTGAATCGTTTTGGAGTCAGGCCATGACCTGCGCTAACTACATGGGCCAATCTTGCGGCCTTCAATGTTGTATGTGCAAAGCCGAGCAGTTCGCCTTTTTTAAACACAACAAACCTGACTTTAACGAGTTCTGTCCTTTAGCTCACCGCTACGGGGAAATGCTTAGTCATAGCCAAGCCAGCAAGGCAAACAATC
>CAJXNF010000193.1 GCA_913056375.1 uncultured Pseudomonadota bacterium
GGCTACTCCAGCTCACTTAGATGGTGTACAGACTCTCACTACGGAATCTGCCTACGCACTTTGGTTGAGAAAGTCTGTCCATCTCCTTGGTGGGCAGCTTTATGGAATGTCGGCCGATCTGCCGGAAAATGTACGCCAATTACGAAGAATACTTGAAAGAGAGACGTGAAATGGAATGCTTGCCTAGCTTTGTTCCTAGGTTTGATCTGGGGTAGTGCCGTAGCCTCAACTACTGAAGATGATGAATTCCAGCTTTTCGATTCTGATGGCTATCGTATTCAATCCTACCGGTCGGCTACTCCAGCTCACTTAGATGGTGTACAGACTCTCACTACGGAATCTGCCTACGCACTTTGGTTGAGAAAGTCTGGCCATTTTGTGAATGTGCAACCCGTACTTTGGCGTCAGGGATTTTTTCTTCCAGATCAACCTCTAACAATCATTCCAGGAAGTGACTGGCTACCCAACGTTGGTTTCGGGCAACTGGAAGAACTCTGGGCAGACTATCTCCAACACTATGCTCAGCAGTGGGATGGAATGATCATCTTTTATTGTACTCCTGACTGCTGGCATTCATGGAATACAGCTAAAAGAGTGGCTGAGAAGTGGCCTGATTTGAAGGTGGGGTGGTTTCGAGATGGTATCGATGCTTGGCAGGAAAAGGGATATCCAGTGGAGTTCCTTCAACAACCTCTGCCAATGCCATGTACCCCCTCAGAAGAAACAGGCGTGGATAAAGGATTCAAAAAGGTAGGCCCACGTAGTTTTCAGCGAGGGATTGGGTCGCTGGGGTAGAGGAGGTCAGATAATGAAGTTCTGCTTCCTGAATCTTCTGACCAAAAGTACCGGTGTCTGGAAAGCGATGCATCATGGTGGTCATCCACCAGGAGAAACGAACCGCTTTCCAAACACGGGAAAGCGCCTTTTCTGAGTAAGCCTCAAGGCCTGATTCAGAATTTTCTTCGTAGTATTCCTGAAGCGCATTGAAGAGATAGAACACATCACTTGCCGCTAGATTGAGGCCTTTCGCTCCAGTTGGTGGAACAATATGAGCGGCATCCCCACAAATGAACATTGATCCAAATCGAAGAGGTTCGGAGACAAAAGAGCGTAGAGGAGCAATCGATTTTTCAATCGATGGTCCTGTGGTGACTTGCCCCGCAGCATCAGGCGGAAGACGAAGACGTAGTTCATCCCAGAAGCGGTCATCCGACCACTCCTCCACTTTATCCTCCAGAGTACACTGCACATAGTAGCGACTACGCGTCATGCTGCGCATTGAACAAAGTGCAAATCCCCTGGGATGGTTTGCGTAGATCAACTCGTGCGAAACAGGTGGAACATCCGCCAGGATTCCCAGCCAACCAAAGGGATAGACCTTCTCATAGATCTCAATCGCTTGCTCTGGAACAGAAGCCCGACTGATTCCGTGGAAACCGTCGCAGCCTGCAATAAAGTCACAGTCCACCCGATGTTCAACCCCGTCTTTTTGGTAGCTTACCCAAGGCCGATCGGTATCAAAATCATGAGGTTGTACATTTTGCGCTTCATAGATCGTGATTCCATTAGTCTCTGAGCGACGACTCATCAGATCCTTGGTCACTTCCGTCTGACCATAGACCATCACCGTTTTACCGCCGCTCATCTCCTGTAAGTCAATTCGATGTCGTTGGCCGTCGAAAGCCAGGTCAAAACCCGAATGAATCATTCCTTCTGCATGCATGCGCTCTCCACAGCCTGCCAGTTCAAGCAGTTCGGTGGTCCCTTGCTCCAACACACCGGCTCGAATTCGACTGAGAACGTACTCCTGCGACTGCCGCTCAAGGATTAGGGTTTCTACTCCAATGTTGTGAAGCAGCTGCCCCAACAGCAATCCAGCTGGACCCGAACCTATGATCACAACCTGCACGCGCTGATTCATACTTCTGAAACCCGAATCATCTTGATATGCCCTGATTGACTTTCTGGAGAATCGTTCAAAGGGAGCCCCATACATCCTGCGCTACTTCAGTCACCAATCGCAGTTTTGCGGCTTGAGCATCAAAGGCAATGTCATTGCCATGAACCGTACTGGAGAACCCGCACTGCGGTGACAGCGCCATTTGCTCCAGCGGCATGTAGCGAGCGGCTTCTTCAATCCGTTGCTTCAACTCGTCTTTGGTCTCCATTTCCTGAAGTTTTGTGGTGACTAATCCCAGAACAACCGTCTTGTTTTTTGGAACATGCCGTAAGGGCGCGAAGTCTCCCGATCTTTCATCATCATACTCGAGAAAATAACCATCTACATCCAACTCATTGAAGAGGACCTCTGCCACAGGTTCGTATCCACCCTCTGCGACCCAGGCACTCTTGAAGTTCCCCCGACAAAGATGCACACAGATGCGCAGACCTGCCGGACGATCTGCGATGGCTGCATTGATCAGCTGCGCATAGCGTCTTGGTAAGGCGTCCGGGTCTTCTCCTCTTTGCCGGGCCCCTTCCCTCATTTTAGGATCACACAAATAAGCTAGATTCGTGTCGTCCAGTTGCACATAACTCGCCCCTCGCTCAGCGAGGGAACGCAACTCCTCCTGATAAGCCTTCGCAACATCTGAATAAAAGTCCTCCATCTCTGGATAGGCTTCTTCGCTGATTGCTTTGCGGCCTCCCCGAAAATGCAGCATGGTCGGTGATGGAATGGTCACCTTGGGAGTCTTGTTCGTAATTGATTTCAGAAAGTCAAAATCTGCTCCTTGGATAGAACGCAGGTGGCTGACTTTTCCCTCAACCTTCATCACAGGTGGAGCAAAATTGATAGAGCCATCCGCGGTCTTGAAGCTGACGTTGATGCCTCCCTCGGTCACAACACCACCCAACTGAGTCAAGAAATCCGTATGAAAATAGGTCCTGCGATATTCTCCATCGGTGATTCCCTCCAAACCCAAATCTTCCTGAAATTTGACAATATCGCGGATCGCTCGGTCTTCAACCTCACGTAGTTGCTCAGAGCTAATTTCCTGATTTCGAAACTGTTCACGAGCATCCAGCAAAAACTTAGGTCGTAGGAAACTGCCGACATGGTCGGCACGGAATGGTGGCTGTTGCATCTGTTTTTCTCGTTAAATTAGAATGAAAACCGTGACGGATTGTGGAAACTCAAAGTTTCCAAGTTGGATCTTTTTGATCAACCAGACGGAGGAGGGCAGGCCATTCAGGATGACGGTTCTTTGCGCCCGCCTGCGCAGAACCTCCCTCAAATTGCTCTCGGGTCTTGGCCATGATATCAGGGGGAATTCTTTGTAATTTTCCCGTCGACATCGCACGTAATTGAACCTCAGCATTACGAATAAACGCCAAGTGCCGAACAAAAGCCCAAGTACAATCTGGACCGGCAGTGATCAGGCCATGATTTCTCAAAACCAGAGTATGGTTTTCGGTCCCCATCGCTTCTAGCAAACGAGGACTCTCACTCCCGTCAAGAACAATTCCTTCGAAATCATGGTAGCCAACACGCTCAAAGAATTGACAGCCTTCCTGTGTTACTGGGATCACTTCGCTATTGGTGGCACACAATGATTGGGAGTGAGCTTCATGAGTGTGCAGAACACAGTGTAGATCCGGGCGCCCCTTATGAATTGTGGAGTGGATCAAGTACCCAGCCCGGTTGACAGGCCAATCGCTCTCGCTGATCTGATTGCCGTCAATGTCAATCCGAATTAGATCACTGGCTCGCAGCTCATCGTAGCGAACTCCAAAGGGATTGATCAAAAAGTGATCAGTTCCCGGAATACGAAGGGTTATGTGATTATAAACCACGCTCGTCCAGCCATAGTGATCCACCAAGCGATAACAAGCGGCGAGTTGCAGCCTAGCTTGCCACTCAGCTTCAGCCATTCCTTGAGGGGTTCTTGGCCAGAAAATTTCAAAGCTGCGTGCCATCGTACAAACTCCGATTGGAGATGAGAGGGACGAGTTTAATGATGAATCGGCTCTGTAGCCCAAAACTCAGGAGCCCGTTCCCGTAACCGAATCAACCGCGCCATTAAATTAGTGAGAGGAACTTCTTTACCATGCTTGCGAGCGGCTGCCACCAAGTATCCGTTGAGTGATTCAATCTCCGTCAGGTGTTGGGCTTTCAAATCTTGGAGCATAGATGGTCGGTGATAGGTGTGGTCTGCACAGGCATAGTCAATCAGGCCGTGCACTTTTTCTGGATTCACAAGTGCGCCTTCCAACTGTGCAATGGTAATGGCTTCCTCAGCAATTTCGTGCGCGAGTTGACGTCCGTCTGGAAACTGTTGAAGCAGACCTGGAGAACCATCAACTAGGCTGCACAAGGCATTCATTGCCATATTGAAACAAGCCTTTTGCCAGATAAATGTGCGTACATCACTGGTGACATGAGTTTTCAGACCTGCTTGATTCAAATCTTCACCAACCTGATTCACGATCTCGCTATGCTCTCCATTGGCTGAAAACATCCAAGTTTCTGAGCTGCCAGCAGAGCCTACCTCACCTGGTTTGATGAACTCAGCAGGCATGATCGAGACACCCTCTACAGTTTGATCGATCCCGACATAAGCCGCAACCTGCTGCCCATTACCCAACCCATTTTGCAGTGTGATGAAATGAGCAGACTGAAGGTTTGAAGGCAGATTGGTCAGGGCTTCTTTCATTTGGTGGGTCTTGGTGAAGAGAAAAACCACATCTGCGAAGTTAGCGTTAGTAACCAAATCAGCTTGTAGGGGAATCAGATGCTTCTGTTTGTCCAAATGGCAGATCAATCCACCCTGCTCTTTGATCGCCTTGGCGTGATCAGGAGTTCGATTGAGTAGTTCGACAGGATGCCCTTGTAAAGCGAGTCTTGCTCCAAAAACGGAGCCCATCGCGCCAGCTCCGAGCACACTATACTTCAGCTTCATTGATTCACCCGGTGAGTAGACGTGGGAGCCACAAAACAATACCAGGAAATGCCACCAGGAGCAGGACTCTGAGTAGCTCTGCCCCGAAGAAAGGCATCACTCCTTTGAATGTCTCACTCATGGGAATATCCTCGGCCATCGCATGGATCACAAAAACATTCATCCCGACAGGTGGAGTGATCAAACCAAGTTCCACGACAATCAGCGCTAGGATTCCAAACCAGATTTTCAGTTCTTCCGGTCCCAAGCCAAAGTCGAGACCATCGATCACAGGCCAAAAGAAAGGCATCGCCAGTAAGATCATGGACAATGAGTCCATGAGACATCCCAGAACAATCAATGACACTAGCATCAGCAGAAGAATTGTGATCGGATCCAGTCCTGATGATTGCATGATCTCCACAGCCGCTTGGGGAACCCCCCCACGAGACATGAAGATCTTGAGCATCTCGGCCCCAAGCAGAATCAAATAGATCATGCCCGAAGTCTTGGCGGTCTCCAGTAAGGCCCCTTTGAGTTGAGGAATCTTAATCAAACCTCGATAGATTCCCAGTACTCCTACGAGAAAAACACCAGCTGCAGCGGCTGGAGTGGGATTAAACAAACCAAAATAGATACCACCAATCACCGCTATAAAGATCCCTAGAACCGGTAAAACTCCAAGAGTAGCATTCCAGAATTCTTGACGATCCATTGGCTCACGGGAGGGTCCTGACTCAGGAAAGAAGCGAACATAGACCGCAATGGTCACCAAGAACAGACCAACTGCCAACAAACCAGGAATCATCGCAGCCATGAACATCGCAATGATGTTTGCTTCCACGATGATCGCATAGACAACCAGTACAACTGAGGGTGGAATCAATATTCCCAGTACGCCCCCAGCAGCCAATGTCCCAGTTGCCAAAGAGCCGCTATATTTGTAATGGCGAAGCTCCGGTAGCGCCACTTTTCCCATCGTGGAGGCTGTGGCCAATGAGGATCCACAAACAGCCCCAAACCCAGCACAGGCGATGATGGCTGACATGGCAACACCTCCTCGAACCCAGCCCACCCATGCATTTGCTGCCCGAAAAAGTTCTCGTGAAAGACC
>CAJXNF010000194.1 GCA_913056375.1 uncultured Pseudomonadota bacterium
GTTTGAGGATTGGGGTGATGCGGTAGAGGCCCTGGAAGAGGAGTCAGAGGAAGTAGCGAGTGCCGAGCCCGAAGGTGAACCCGAGGTTTTGGAAGAAGAGACGTTTGAGGATTGGGGTGAAGCTGTGGAAGCCTTGGAAGATGAATCCGATAGCCCACCACCAGTAGAAACTCCTGCCGTTGCTGCTTCGACAGCTACCGAAATTCCAGCAGGCATGGGATCATTAGATACAGTGATTGAGGGTATGATCACACGATCTGTACAGAAAGCTGTCGCAGATGCAATGCCTCAGATCGTTGAGCGGATTGTTCAGGAACTTCGACAGCCCCGCCCATGAAATGGCCCGTCCCATTGTTCAGGATTATGAAGCCATCCAACTGAGCCAAGCTATCACTGATCGTAAGCAACTACGATTAGTGTTCTTGGATGGAGATACCCTTGTCGAGACAGTCCGCTGGCACACCCCAGCCTGGATTGGTCTGCGTGACGGCAAGGTCATCAACAAGCAAGCCCTCAAGTTCTGGGAGCCGCTTGATCCCTAAAGATCCATCTGTTCGTCACATCCCGCACTGAAATCCCAACCAAACCAACATGACACAGGCGTCCACTGTCCAGCGTATGCAGGAACTCACTGAGTTGATCCATGGGCACAACGCACGCTACTATTTGAGTACTCCGACGATTAGTGATGAGAGTTTCGATGCTCTGGTAAGGGAATTGGCGCAACTGGAGGCCAGCTATCCAGAATTGCGTGATCCTTCCTCTCCCCTGCTGCGTATCACCGCAACCCCACTGAGTACTTTTCCCTCGCGTTCCCATCGAATTCCAATGCTCAGCCTGAGCAATGCCTATTCTCTTGAAGAAGTTGTAAATTGGGACACTAGCGTACGACGCCTGCTGGAGGTACCCCAAGTAGAGTATGTCGGCGAATTGAAGATCGATGGACTGGCGGTATCGCTGATTTATGAGCGAGGCCGTCTGGAAGCCGGAGTCACCAGAGGGGATGGCCAAGTTGGCGATGAGATCACTCCGAACTTGCTGACAATTGCCAATCTGCCATTGCAGTTGCCTGAGCCAATCAATCTGGAAGTCCGTGGAGAGGTCTATCTGCCTCATCTCAGTTTTGAAAAACTCAACGCTCGAAGGCAAGCAGAGGGAGAACCTCTCTTCAAAAATCCACGTAACGCAGCTGCAGGCACGCTGCGGCTGTTGGATACAGCAGAAGTTCGTCGCCGTCGGTTGCAAATCCTGATTTATGCAGTTGCTCAGGGCTCAAATAAAACTTCTCACTATGCCAATCTTCAGTGGCTAGGAGAGCTGGGTTTCCCAATCAATCCAGCGACACGCCTCTTACCCGACTGGGATTCGGTCAAGAACTTTCTGGAACACTGGGAGAGCGAGCGTCGTCACCTTGATTACGATGTGGATGGGATTGTGCTGAAGGCAAATTCATTGGAAGACCAGGCAGCTCTCGGAATGACTGCCAAATCTCCCCGCTGGGCTATCGCCTTCAAGTTTACTGCAGAACAAGCAGTCTCCACACTGCGTGAGATTGAAATTGGGGTAGGCCGAACAGGAGTTCTCACTCCAGTGGCTCTTCTGGATCCGGTGGAATTGAATGGGACCACGGTGTCGAGAGCAACCTTGCACAATTATGATCAGATTGAGCGACTTCAACTCCGCTTGGGAGATCAGGTACTGGTGGAGAAGGGGGGAGAAATCATCCCAAAAATCGTGGCTGTGCACCTGCCTGCTCCTGTGAGTGAATCTGGGCCGATTGATCCACCAACAGCCTGTCCAGCCTGTGACAGCCTAGCAATTCAGTACCCAGGTGAGATCGACTGGCGTTGTCCAAATCCAGAATGCCCCGCACAGCTACAAGAACGGTTACTACACTTTGTCTCTCGTCGCGCAATGGATATTGATGCCGTCGGTCCAGCACTACTGGATCAACTACTGAAACACCGACTGGTACGGAGTGCTGCGGACCTTTACCGATTACAGATCGAGGACTTGACGCCCTTAGAACGGATGGGACTCAAGTCTGCACAGAATGTGGTGCTGGCCATTGACCAATCAAGGCAAAGACCACTCCCTCGCTTTTTGCACGCGCTCGGTATCCCGCATGTGGGTGAAAAGACTGCCCAATTGCTGGCACGTAACTACGGTTCATTGGAGGCTCTTCAACAAGCAGATCAGGAAGAATTGGCGGCAATCCATGAGATTGGCCCAGTGATCGCTGAAAGTGTAGCCCGCTACTTCCGTAGTACAGAAACCAAAGCACTGCTTCAGGAATTGTGGGACGCTGGGGTGAGACCACAGGAACTACAGGTTCAGCAGGCTCCTGATTCACCACTTAAAGGGAAAACCGTGGTGCTTACAGGAGCACTCTCGGAGCCAAGAGATGTTTGGCAACAGCGCCTCGAAGACGCAGGAGCCCGGATTTCTGGAAGTGTTTCTAAGAAAACAGATTATGTTTTGGCTGGAGAAAAAGCAGGTTCCAAGCTGGAGAAAGCTGAGAAGTTGAAAGTCTCTGTGATCAGTGAGGATCAAGCTCGGAGTTGGTTGAGTGGTTCATCCAATAGCGAATGATAGCCTTCCTGATAAGTGGGATAGCGCAGCAACAGTCCTGTAGATTGGAGACGCTGATTTGAAATTCTACGCTCGAGGAAAGGGACAGCTGCCTCCGGCTCAGCAAGCAACTCATGATTTTCTGGTGACAAGACTGCTGGACGTTGCTTCGTACACCACTGAGCCACTCGCAGTGAGGGTAGTGGTTGATGATCGACGGCATTGATGCAGGAAGGTAGTTCGGGCTGCAGAATCAGCAGATGTATCAACCGTGCGAGATCTTCCACGTGAATGCGGTGGGTAGGCTGATGTGGAGACGTAGGCATCGCTTGGCCATTGCGCAGTCGTTGCCAGAGATTACGTTTGGGTCCGTAGATACCTCCTGGACGAACCACTTGTAAATCGAACGCCTCTCCTAGCAGATCTTCTGTTTGTTTTCGTAGCTCGCCGGAAAGAGAGTCTGGCTCTTCTCTAGTGTCCTCTGTCCAAACTCCTGCCCGTTTGGGATATATTCCTGTTGTGGAAACGTAGAGTAAGCGCGAACAAGCTGGCCGATGCTCACGCATCCAGGCAGACCACTGCTGTAAGTGATTTCGGTTGGCCTCCAAATCACGGATGGGTGGGATGGTCAAGATGAGCGTTGCCGATTGCACTGGCAGGACTTCCCAACTCGAAGTCTGAGTCCAGTCAAAGGGTACAACCGGCAGGGGCTGTTGGCTGAGAATCGCAGGGTACGATGAGGGACGACAGGTCCCCCAGGACTGTGGTGACCAAGGAACCAACCGCGCAAGGGTAGAGCCCAGATAGCCTAGACCAAGGATACCGACGGTTGGCTCCATCAGATTCAGTGTCGAACTGAGTCGAAAGAGGAGGACTGTGCAGAGGCAACTGCCCGAGCATAGGATTTGGGTATATCGGACTGTAACAGGCTACCTGGTTCCAGGTACTCGTAGATTTCTCCGTAGTGCTTGATCTCGGTAGCGCTGATCCGCCGCATGAGATGCCAGGGCCGCAGGTCATCTGTATCCTTCACCCCCATTGCTCCGATGATTTCACAGACACTCTTCTCTAAGTTCTTGTGTAGGTTATAGACACGTACTTTCTTGTCTGATGGATCCAAACCATACATCAATGTCCGATCTGTTGTTGCAACTCCCACTGGACAGCGATTTGTGTTGCACTTGAGTGCTTGAATACAGCCGAGCGCCATCATCATAGCCCGAGCCGAGTTACAGAGATCAGCACCCAGTGCCAGACGTTTGACGATGCCGAAGCCTGACATCACTTTGCCACTGCTGATGATCCGAATATCTTTGCGTAGATCAAATCCAGTGAGGGCGTTATTTACAAAGATCAAACCTTCGCTCAAAGGACTACCGATATTATTAGTGAATTCCAGTGGGGCTGCACCGGTTCCACCCTCTCCTCCATCGACTGTAATGAAATCAGGCTTGATTCCTGTTTCGTGCATCGCCTTACAGATGGCCAGAAATTCACGTCGTTTACCCACACAGAGTTTGAAGCCAACCGGCTTGCCTCCTGATTTCTCTCGCAGCAACTGAACAAATTCAATCAATTCCAAGGGAGTCGAGAACGCTGAATGCCCTGGAGGTGAATTGACATCCTGTCCCATCGGTACACCACGAATTTCTGCAATTTCCTTGGTTAGCTTAGCTGCAGGTAGAATCCCGCCATGTCCAGGCTTTGCTCCTTGAGAGAGCTTGATTTCAATCATCTTTACCTGGTCTTGAGACGCCTTCTCTGCAAATTTCTCAGCGCTGAAGCTCCCATCATTGTTTCGGCAGGCGAAGTAGCCTGTGCCAATCTGCCAGATCAGATCACCACCACCCTGATGGTGAAATTTTGAAATTCCCCCTTCCCCAGTGTTGTGGGCGAAGTTGCCCATCTTGGCGCCACTGTTGAGAGCCAGTACGGCATTAGCACTCAGAGAACCATAACTCATTGCAGAAATATTTAGCAGGCTGGCCGAGTAAGGCTGTTTACAATCCGGTCCACCTACCGCGACACGAAGATCAGTCTGATCCAAGTGAGCGGGCTTTAGCGAGTGGTTGACCCACTCGTAGCCAACTTCGTAAACATCTTGTTGAGTTCCGAAAGGGACAGTATCTCGTGCATTTTTGGCCCGCTGATAGACTAGGCTTCGTTCCAAACGGTTGAAGGGACGACCTCCTGTGTCGGATTCCACAAAATATTGATAGAGTTCTGGACGGATTTCTTCCAGCAGGTAGCGCAGGTGGCCAATGATTGGGAAGTTTCGAGGGACAGTCTGTGATTTCTGAAAGACATCACGTAGGCCCAACAGAATGAGCGGTGCGCCAATGACTAGAGTCCAGAGAATTTCCAGATAGATCGGAGCAACTGCGGCCAGCATACCAAGGTAGAGGAGCGTGAGGACATAAAATACCTTCCGCACGCTGATGGGTGAATCAGCAATCATGAAAACTCCTGAAGAATGAAAGTGAGTTGCTCAGTTTTGTTTGAGGCTTGAATCTTCATCAAGAACCGCCAGCGCCCGAATGGAGGACGGGAGTGTGAAATAGAAGCGAGAGCCTTCACTCAAGGTACTCTCAGCCCAGATCTGTCCGCCATTCTCGCGAACAAGCTCGTGGCAGAGGATCAAACCTAGTCCAGTGCCTTTTTCGTTGGCAGTACCAACTGTGGAAAAGGAAGTCTCGATCTGAAACAGATCGCTCAGGCGCTGGGAAGCAATCCCAACACCATTGTCTGCGATACAAATGACGATCATGTCATCCTGCCGACTCGCATAAACCTGAATCTTGCCTTGTTGCTGAGTGAACTTGATCGCGTTGGAGATCAGGTTCTGCATCACCAAAGAAAGATGGGTGCGATCAGCGTAGACCAGCATCTCAGGATCCAGTGAACAGTCAAAATGGATTTTCTTGGCCAACAGATTACCCTGCAGCAGGCTTAGCACCATCTCCACCCGCTCACGTAGTAACAGCGGCTCCGGTTGATAGCCCATTCGGCCTGACTGCAACCTCGTCCATTGCATCAGATTTTCAAGTAGGTTAAGCAGGTTCTGCGCACCTACATGGATATGGTTCCCGTAGGAGCGGATCTCTTCCAGCGTGAAGTCGGAAAGATCGCCAGAAAGAATTTCAGCGAAGCCCAGAATCGAATGAAAAGGACTCTTCAGATCATGGGAGATGATTGAGAAGAATTTATCCTTATTAGCGTTCTGTCGCAGTAGTGCCTGCTCAGAATTTACGAGGCGAGCGTTGAGTTCCTCCAATTCTTCCGTTCGCTGACGAAGCTTGGCTTCTAGTTGTGTTTTTTCAGTGATGTCTGACTGAATTCCAACGTAGTGAGTGGTCTGCCCACTCTCATCTTTAATGGGAGTGATAGAGAGTTTGTTCCAGAAGGGACGTCCATCAACA
>CAJXNF010000195.1 GCA_913056375.1 uncultured Pseudomonadota bacterium
GAAGAAGATCCCCAAGGGCAATAGACCTGCTCTAAGTAATCGTAACTTTTCAGGCCACCCCACGTTGCGTTCTTCCTTGCTAAGCGCAGGTCCTAGCTTGTGATTAGCCTTGCAGCGAATTGCAATGTAACCAATGAACAGGGCTGCCATCATCAATCCTGGAATGACTCCTGCCAACCAGAGTTGCCCGACTGGCTGACGGGCAATCATCGCATAGAGTACCAAAACCACTGATGGAGGAACCAGGATTCCCAGACTCGAACCTGCCTGAATTACTCCCGTCACCATCCGTTTGTCATAGTTCCGTTTGAGCAATTCAGGGAGCGCAATTGTTGCTCCAATCGCCATTCCTGCGACGCTTAGCCCATTCATGGCTGAGATCAGCACCATCAACCCGATGGTTCCGATGGCCAGACCACCAGAGAGCCCTCCCATCCAGACGTGGAACATTCGATAGAGATCATCCGCAATTCGGGACTCCGAGAGCACGTAGCCCATGAAGATGAACATCGGCAGTGTCAACAACGGATACCACTTCATCAACTTCATTGCGGCTGAGAAGCCAAGATCGTAGCCTCCTCGATCTCCCCACAGGAGCAGAGCGGAAACTACAGCGATGAAGC
The DNA here is from genome assembly GCA_913056375.1 of uncultured Pseudomonadota bacterium. Classification (GTDB taxonomy): domain Bacteria; phylum SAR324; class SAR324; order SAR324; family NAC60-12; genus JCVI-SCAAA005. Next base: position 624 of record CAJXNF010000195.1, read on the forward strand.
CAATTGCCCCGAAGACCCGCTGCCCAGTGAGCAGCATCAGCATCATCGAGGAGAACATCAGCATGGCGATCATTTCGTAGGACATCAGACCAACTCACCTTTCAGTCGCAGGATGTCTTTCAGGAGCTCAGAAATGCACTGCAACAGCATCAGCGTAATGCCAATGATCATCACTACTTTCACGGGCCAGAGATAGGGATGCCAGGCTGAAGAGGAACGTTCCAGCATGCCAATTTTCTCAGAACCATCTAGTAACCCTGTGAAAAAGGAGAAGGGTTCCATGCCAAAGTAGCCGAATGAGTAGGCGGTCGATCCGATCGCTCCGTAGAGCAGCACACAGAGGTAGAAAATCAGGAAAAATACGGTGAATAGATCAAACCAGGATTTTTTGCGCTGAGGCCAATTTCCGTAGAGCAGGTCCATTCGCACATTGGAACCGAGCTGCAAGGAATAAGGCCCTCCAAGGACATAGTAGCCAACCATGACAAACTGAGCCATCTCCAGAGTCCAGAGGGATGGGACAAAGAAAGTCTTGGAGATTGATGAATAGAAGAGTACGCCCATCAAGAGAAAGATCCCGTACATGGTGCAACGACCAATCACCCAATTGAGTCGATCCATGTATTGAATGTATGCTCGGGCTAGGCGCATGGGGTATCAGCTCTCAAGGATGCGTCTTTGCGAGGAAGGTTTGATTGAAAATGAAGGATCAAAAAGTAAAGCCTCTGAAGAGCGTGGTCAAGGTCAATGTGCGGTAGCGGCTGTTTAGTGGAGACTGTTTACTAATCTTGTTGGGGCGAAAAATCTTCAGCGTTTTCTTTCATTTCATCCTTCGCTATTGGAGGAGATGAGCAAAATTTCAGCTGGTTTGTTCAATTTGTTCAGTAGCGTGTAGTGGTTCTAGGAGAAGAGAGAAAGCTCAATCAGCACTCGGTTGTCGTCGAATGGCCATCCGTTTGCCGATGGCCACAGTACCAACCACAAATCCAGCAAAGAGGAAGGTTTCCCAACCAATGGCTTCTCCCAACAGCAACCACGAAAAGAAGAGCACAAAGAAAGGCATCAGCAGCTGGGTCTGGCTGACTCGGGCCACACCACCCATTGCCAGTCCTTTATACCATGCAAAGAAGCCTAAAAATTGGCTGAACAAGGCGACATAGAGAAAGCCAATCCAACTCGACCAGGAGACTTCTTCCGGGAGATCCTGACTCAACCAGAGGGTCGCTGGAAGCAGTATGGGACTCCAGGATAGCAGGGTCCAACAGATCGTTTGCCAGCCACCCAGTTGCGCAGACATCTCAGCCCCCTTGACGTAGCCATAGGACGCAGAGATCACGGCACCAAAAAGTAGCCAGTCTCCTGATTGAAAGGATCCCCCAGCTTCTCTGAGGGAGAAAATGATCACGGCAGCACTGCCGAAAACTCCACAGATCCAGAAACCAACTGAAGGCCGCTCACGCAGCAGAATGGTGCTCGTGATGGCAGTCGTCAACGGTAAGATGCCTAGCACCACACCGCCATGCGAAGCTGGGACAAGCTGCATAGCTACTGTCATCAAGACAGGGAACCCAAAGATCACACCCAGTCCAGCCAGCCAGAGTCCCTTCCACTGCAGTCGCGTGGGTCGTGGCTGTGATGTGATCAAAAGGATTGGCAGTCCCACCAAAGCCGCCAGCATTGCCCTTCCCGAAGCAACAAAATAGGGCGAAAGCGACTCCACTGCCATCCGGGTCATTGGCAGAGTCAGGCTGAAAATCAACATCCCCAGCATTCCAAATAGCCATCCCTGAAACTCTACGGAGCGTTCCTTGTTTTCTGACAGCACTCTTTGCTCCTCTTTGGTTTCCAGTAATGCACTTTTTTCCACGAGATCGGCACTCATTCTCATGGGGTAATTTTCAATGATTTTGTAAATTTCCTATCGTACGTGCTTCAGCATCCTTCAAAGTGATCACGCAGTCCAGTTTGAGTCTTGGAAATGGTTTGAATTGAGACATTGCAGGCTGCGACAACTTCTGGCAAAACATCGTGGATGGTCAGGTGGTGATGTGAAGAAAGCAGTGGTTACCAGTTTTTCATACAGAGGAGTCCAGTGCGTTTACATTCGCTAACTCGGGAGAAAATCCTGGGTCTCGTGGGAAAAACAATCTTTGATCGTGGGGTGCAATACGCCCAGAGTGGCCGGGTCGTTGATCTGTTGGTGGAATCCTCAGGTGAGATCTCTGCTCTAGTAGAAGGCAATGACACCTACGAGGTGACAATTTCAGAGGAAAATCAGCAACTGAAATTTCACTGCGATTGCCCCTATGAAGAAACCTGTAAGCATCTCGTGGCGGTATTGCTCTGCTACCTGGAGCAACCGGAACGTTCCACCCGACCCTCATCCCGAAAAGGTGTACAAACGCAGAAGAGCCTGCGGAAACTCCTGGAACCTCTTCCTCAACCAGTATTGTTGGAACTCGTGCTCGACATCTGTCAGGACAACAAGGATTTTGCAAACCTGCTGCGGCTGCGGTTACAGCCTGGAGATCCACAGGTCTTGCGGACCCTCTTGAGTCGGGTCCGCCGTGTTCATCTATCCTTTGAAGATTATGAATACGATGGCTATGGTCGAGACCTGCGGAGAGCAGTTCGGGAGTTCAAGGAGATCCAGAAACTGCTCAAAAATGTCCCGGTATCGAATCAGTTTCAGGTCCACTGGGAAATTGTCCTCAAAATTCTGAATGCCTTTGAGGAGTACCAGATGGATCATGAGGGTCTGGAAGACGTTCTGATTAAGAGCCTGGCCATGCTTTCCCAGATTGTCACCGCAGAGGAACAGCATCCTGAGTTTCAGCGTTATTTTCAACTGCTTGGTGAAAAGTACCGGCACCTGGATGGGTTCCTACACGATACTCTGATTGACGAAATCTTTGCGATCATCCACACCAAGGAGCAGATTCTTCAAACAGTTGATTGGGTCAAGTCCAACGTCTGTGCTGGTTCGTCTCAGGAGGACTTGCTGGAGCAGTTGCAAAGCATGCTCAGTGATCTCGAGAACCCGGCGTAGAAACCCTTTCCCTTTTGCTTGAGAAGCCTGATGTATTTGGACATTGAAACAACCGGACTGAGCCCGACTCGGAACCAGATCACGACGATTGTCTGGTGGTCTGCAGCACAGGGTTGGGGACACTGGATTGCCGGTAGACATGCCCCGCAGCAGTTTTGTGAAGCGTGGCAGGCTTCTTCAGAACTAATCACCTACAACGGTAAACGCTTTGATGAACCCTTTCTCGTTGAGCACTTTGGGATCGAAAAACACTCAGATCACATCGATCTCTGTCAGGTCGGACGTAAACAAGGACTTCGTGGTGGGCTAAAGAAGATCTGCGAGAACCTGCAGATTCGTAGTCCCGCCTATTTGAATGAGGCAAGTGGACGGGATGCGGTCTTCCTCTGGCGACGCTACCAACGAGAGGGCAACCCTCTCTGGCTCAAGCGATTGTTGCATTACAACGCCTGGGATGTCGTGATGACCTACCGCTTACACCAGATCCTGCAAAATGAACCGATCGAAGCTATCGAGCAGACAATGCCATTTGAACGAGCTTGAGGAGCCACACCTTGAACAACAAGATCAAATCTATCGTGGCCAACTACTACCGGATTCCGCTGGCTGAAGTACTCTATGACGCCAAGCACGGAAACCATACCCATTTTGAATTGATTACTACCCAGGTCACTCTCGAAAGTAACCTGACAGGAACGGGTTACACCTATACGGGGGGTAAGGGGGGAAGTGCAATTCATCGCCTGTTGGTTGACGACCTGGCTCCAACACTGATTGGTCAGGATGCCGACAAGGTGGAAGAACTCTGGAACATGCTGAATTGGCACGTTCATTTTGTGGGACGGGGAGGGGTCGCTAGCTTTGCCATCGCGGCACTGGACATCGCTCTCTGGGATCTGCGAGCAAAGTCCCAAGAGCTACCTCTCTGGAAACTCTTGGGGGGTAATCAGCCTGAAGTTCGAGCCTATGCGGGTCTCATCGACTTGAATTACACGATGGAACGCGAGCAGGAGGTAATCGCTGAGAAACTGGGACAGGGCTACCGGGGTATCAAGATCAAGATTGGTCTGGATGATCTGCAGCAAGATATTCAACGCACGAGGAGCATCCGCAAGCTGATACCGTCAGATGTCGAGTTCATGGTGGATGCCAATATGAAGTGGGATGTAAAGGATGCTATCTGGATTGGCCAGGCGATGGAAGACCTCTCCGTAACCTGGTTTGAGGAACCTACGCTTCCTGACGATTTTGCTGCCTTTCAAAGGATTGGAGAGCAGATTCAGATTCCCTTGGCACAGGGGGAAAATCTCCACACACTCTTTGAATTCCAAGCGGCTTTACAAACAAACGTGTTGCGGTTTCCACAACCGGATGTGGGGACAATCGGGGGCATCACTCCATGGTTACAAGTCGCTCAACTCTGTGCGAATCGGGATCTGATGGTCTCTTCACATGGCATGCACGAACTTCACGTGAGCCTGTTGGCGGGTGTTTCTAATCCGGGCTACCTGGAAGTCCACTCTTTCCCCATTGATCAATATGGACTCCAGCCGTTTCGGTTCAGTAATGGTCTAGCGAAACCACCTGAAGGGATTGGCCACGGGGTGGAGTTTGACTGGGATAAATTGCAAGAATACGCAGTATCAACGGCTTGTATTGACTAAATTAGTAAGACGTCTTTCAGCTGACAGGGCTTGAGCTTTGCGCTTTGGAGGTGGTAGCCATCAACCCTTATTTTTTAAAAGTCTCTTTTTTCTGACATGGGCAAGTACCCATAAATTGAAATCTTTACCAAACATCATTGTGAATACCTCAACCACCGAACTATCGGATCGGCAACTACGGGAGATCCTGCGCAGCGTTCGCCGGATCGCGGTAGTAGGAGCCTCTACCAATTGGAAACGTCCCAGTTTCTTTGTGATGAAATACCTCTCTCAGAAGGGCTACCAGATGCTGCCCGTCAATCCAAGAGCTGCCGGTCAGACCCTGCTGGGAGAAACCGTGCAAGCCAAGTTGGCCGATGTAGGACCAGTTGACATGGTCGAGGTGTTTCGCAGAGGAGAGGAAGCTCCTGCAATTGCTGAAGAGGCGGTACAGTGCGGGGCAAAGGTGCTTTGGCTACAAATTGGGGTAGTCAGCGAGGAAGCTCGTGAAATTGCTGAAAAAAATGGTCTACAGGTCGTCATGAATCGCTGCCCGAAGATCGAATATTCCCGCCTCTGGGGAGAACTAGGCTGGCAAGGCATCAACACCGGAGTAATCTCCAGCCAACGGAGGCATCGATGAAGAAGC
>CAJXNF010000196.1 GCA_913056375.1 uncultured Pseudomonadota bacterium
GAGCAGGCATTGAATGGTTTGAAGCTCGTGGGACTGACTGGATTTGAAAAACGTCTTCCAAGTGAGCTTTCTGGAGGACAACAACAGCGAGTTGCCGTGGCTAGAGCGCTCGTATTAGAACCCGAAGTGCTCCTTTTCGATGAGCCACTTTCCAATCTGGACGCAAAACTGAGACGGCGAGTACGTGAAGAAATTCGGGATCTGCAACAACAATTGCAACTGACCGTGGTCTACGTGACCCATGATCAGGAAGAGGCCTTGGCAGTCTCTGACCGGATCATCGTGATGCAAGAGGCTGTCATCGCGCAACAAGGTTCCCCGAGAGAACTTTATGAAAGTCCAAAAACACGCTTTGTTGCGGATTTCATTGGAGATGCAAATTTGGTTAACGGAAAGCTGATCTCTACTGAGAATGTGATGGGTACTCTGCAACTTGATGAATTGACGATCCAACTACCTCATTTGAATCTACCTATCGGAGAGGTGACGGTGGCCGTTCGTCCAGAAGCAATCCTGCTTGATCCGAGACCAGAAGCGACAGGAATTCCAGGTACAGTTCACAAAGCTGTTTATCTTGGAAGCCACCTCGAATATGAGATCAAGAGCGCAGTAGGGGAACTTTTTGTGATTGATCCGCTAGGGAAAGAGATCATTGCAGAGGGGCATCCTGTTCGGCTTCAGATCCGTGAACGGGGGGTCAACCTGGTTCAAGACTAAATCAAACCAGTTTAGTCCGTTGGCAGGGTGACTCGCTGTGCCTGATCGCTCACAGGATCATAGGCAACGGCTGCTCCGCTGGAAACGCCCATTCCCGTGATGGCAGAAATTGTCACTTGGTGGGTGACCAGTAGCACCGGATCTCCATCAGGTGGGAGATCCTGCAAAAACTTTCGCAGAGAAGCCAAGGTGGCTTCACGTTGAACGATGCCTTGAAAAAAAGAATTCAGCCCAGTCAATTCCTGAACTTTCCCCATGTTGATCAGTCGGGCTGTTTCTAGGCAACGGCACCACTGGCTGGAGTAAACTCCTTCAAATCTCAGGCCTGCATTCCGGAAGGCATTACCGATTTGGCGGGACTGTTCTCGGCCAACTTCATCCAAAATCCGCTGTGTGCTGCAATCTCTCAGTTGAAAGTTGCTGGGATCTCCAAATCCCGGGGCCAAAGCATGGCGGAGCATCAGCACACGCCCAAAAGGTTTCTCAGCATATTCTTGCAGGGACATCGCGTGTGTAGTCTCAAATACGATTGCGCAAAGTATCCCCACGAGTATAAGCCAACTCCATTTCATCGATTCTCTCCAAGAAAAGTTTTGCATTCTAAGTATTCACCTTGATTTGCTCGCTAATTTTGCGACAACTACAGGAATTAATTTCGCATCACTGAATTGATCTTTTCAAACCTGATGCGAATTTTATTTGAAAGCCAAGCAGAGTAAGAACTAAATAGGTAAGCTATCATGGAAGCGATCCACGCAATTGGCCTTGATGTAATTTTGCTACTGATCCTGGGTATCGGGCTCGGACAAAATTTATCGATCAAGCTATTGGGGGCTTTGCTCTTGATTTTCTACCTTGTCAACGATGGTTTTGAAACTGCCGGATTTGATATCGCTTTGTTGCTGGCTGTGGGGATTGGCCTTGCACCCAACTGGGCATTTAAGATCATTGGCTTTACGTTTCTCTGGTTCTACCTCACTGAAGTTCAAGCTCCCATTTGGTGGCTCCTCCCCCTAGTTATCCTGACGAACATGATCGATCGAGTCGTCTTCAATCTGGGAACCAACTGGCAAAAAACCTGACTAAAGTACTATTTTGATTCGCCTTGATGACTAAAAAATCATCTGGCTTGTCCAATATTCTTCACCCATGAATAATGCTCCAAAGGCTGGATCAATAGACCATCTCCAGGGATTCAGTTCCCAAAGCTGCCTCTAGCTGCTCCTCACGCTCAAACTTCTCCTTTTTTGACACGGGAACTGGTGTATCGAACTCGTACGTTGGATGCTCCAATTGTTTTCGATAAGTTTCTCGCATTTCTGTCCAAGCTTCGAAAATTGTTCTGGGTTTCGGCATATCGTCAGCAACCACTTGATGCAGTTTCGGCAAATTGTAACAGGGAACCGCAGCAAACATGTGGTGTTCCAAATGCCAGTTCATGTGCCAATAAAGAAATTCACTAATTGGATCTAAGGTGATCGTACGAACACACTTGCGAAAGTCTGGCACGTCACTGCGAAGCCCACAATGCATCGGGGCACCTACGAAATACCAGAGCCAGTTGCCGATGAAGTGATGCAGGGAGATGATGAAGAATAGAATTGGTTGTCCGATCAGCAGGGCAAAGATCAGTACACTAGTATGAAAGCCCAGAACCAACCTAGCCCAGCGAACAGAATGCTGTCTTCCAACCGGTGCATCATCAAACAGATGCACATCCCAATTGCTGAAGTAAGGATGGTTGAAACGGTCCGTTGCCATTCCCCAAAATCCCTTTAAAGTGGGGATCAAGCCTCTTGATTCAAAACCACCTGAAAAATTGAAGGTGAACAATTGCAGGAGATATAGCGGCTTTAGTGATGGGACTTTTGGCAAAACCAGTTCCTTGTCAACAGCCGAATGCAGAGTAAAGCGGTGGTGATAGTTGTGGCTCACTTGATAGACTGGGAAACTGAGCCAACCTAGGAGAGAAAAAATCCTAAGAAAAAATGTGTTCAGTTTTTTAGTTTGGAACACAGTTCCATGCGTAAGTTCGTGCCAGGGTGCAATGAAAAAAGTCCCCACGGTACCATGGGCAAATAACAGAATCAGTGCAGCAAACCACCATCCTGCGTTAGCAAATAAAAAAGTCAAAGTGCCGGTAGTCAGCCAAATTCCGAGATGGCCGAGCGCCAATTGATAGCCCTTTGCATCACTTCGCGTAGACAACTCCCGCAATTCTTTAGCTTCAATTGGACAGCGATACCACTTGATGCGCATCTCCTTGCGCAACTCAGAGAGTGATTTTTCTGAATCTGTATTCTTCATTTTCCCGATCTCGTCATTCCTTCTTCTCTAAATTTTCTTCCAACTCTTTGAAAGAAGTATTTAATAGCTGCTCACTATAGCGACTCAGTTGACTCACGACAACTCAGGAAATCGTTCAAGACTCTAATTCCCTCTGAGATCCTCTCCAGTGGACTTCTCTGGACCAATCAAATTGAGACCACCCCCTAAAGTTGGACTGAACGATCAAAATTTCACTTTTGGGACACTTTTTATATTCCCTAATTTAAGTACCTGATCGTGTACCTCACATCACCTATCAAGTCCATCATCATCAAACTACTTGCTTTATGTCTAGAAAGCGGCGACTTTCAGGTTGCTGACTTTTCAGAATCACCGCCTGGGAAGCCCTCGTTGAAAGGTTCGGCATCTCTTGATCAACCACCTCTGAAAAAAGTGAGCAAGGAAACCCAATGTCCAACAATCAATATCCTGAATTCGTTCCAGTAGAATCGAATTGGAATCCAGACACCGTTACGGTTCAAGCGGGGCGTCCTTCAAAAGTCGTGGGTGCCCCAATGAACACACCCATCGCTCTCTCTTCGACATATGTTCATACCACTGATCTCGGATATGGTCGGGATGGAAATCTAAGTTGGGGGGCGCTTGAAGAGGCTCTCGGCCAGCTTGATGGTGGAATAGCAACAACATTTTCATCCGGTCTTTCAGCAGCAACCGCTATCGCAGACCTCATTCCTCCAGGTGGTACTATGGTGGTCCCAACTAGCGCGTATTACGGGGTAAAGAACATCTTTGCACGCTTAGAAAGTCACGAAAGGCTGACCGTTCGCCTGATTGATGGGGACAATACTGATGCGACAATCGCAGCACTCGAAGGTGCAGATGCCGTTTGGATGGAATCCATCTCTAACCCAACCTTGGTGGTTTCTGACATTCCTGTGATTGTCAAAGCAGCGAAAAAGCGGAACATCCTCACCATTGTCGACTCAACTTTCGCTACGCCTCTTCGTCAACGTCCACTGGATTTTGGTGCCGACATCGTCCTGCAATCTGTGACAAAGTTCCTTGGTGGACATTCAGATTTACTACTTGGGGCAGTTATCTGTAAATCAAACCCACATGCCCAATTCATGATAAAGCATCGACACGATTTTGGTGCTATCCCGGGAGCATTGGACGCTTACCTAGCACTGCGTGGTCTTCGAACCCTTGCCGTACGTCTTGATCGCTCTGAATCGAATGCCCTAGAACTAGCAAAACGCTTAAAAAACCACCCAAAGATCAAGAAAGTCAATTACCCAGCCTTGCCTGATGATTCACAACAAGAGAAGGCAAAGCGTGTACTTCCCAATGGTTGTGGGGGGATGCTCTCCTTCGAAATTGATACGACTCCCGAGAGAACAGATCAAATTCTTGAATCGCTCAAAGTGATCACTCACGCCACCAGTTTGGGGGGAGTAGAGAGCCTGATCGAACGTCGAACTCGTTACGAAGCAGAGCGTGAAGCAGGGGTACCAATGACGCTCTGTCGATTTTCGGTAGGAATTGAGAACGTCGAAGACTTATGGAGTGATCTTGAGTCGGCAATTTCCAAGGTCTTGGATTAGCCCAAACTCAATCTTGACGATCCATCCTTGCCACGCATTTTTAGTCTCCTGACTCAAGCATGTAAGGCGATTACCCCTTCCAATACTTTGGAATATGTTCCCTATCGATTTGTAATTACACTAGAGGGTCCCGATAACACACCTAAAACGCCACGTTGCCAATTTCATCCTCTAGTCTTCAACAGTCTTAGACAAAATACGACTTTAGAAGCAACCAATTTGACTAGAGGAACTGCAACGGTTAACAGCTGATTTGATCCACTTAGAATCAAACCATATCCTCAATTTTTTGAGAAAAATCTCTGCGACGATAGCTCGTTCAGAGCTGGACCTGGTTTTAGGCTTTAGTTTTAGAAAGCATTCGGATGGATGCACTTTGGAAGTGCCAGATAAGAATGACTGACCTGAACTCTATAAGCCTGCCCAAAGCTCTTGCCACCCAACCAACTGGGTAGGCTCAGCCAACTTGGCTTGGCAAATTTAGGATCCAGTCTCAAATATCCTGTGGCTCCAGAGTTTGCGACCAGGCTTGCTTTTGTGCGGTATCGATTTAGGAGGTGGGACTTGCGCTGGCGCTCGATGTTGCGGACAAGGTTTTCAACAGAGGCTGTTTTCTGAACTGACATTTTCAACTCCATGTTATGAGTAAGCATCCTGCTTAGCATGGATTCAAGGAATCCACTTTATTTGATTCAGCTGCCATGAATGATTTTCAATCGCCAAATCAATTGTTACAATAATATTACATATAATTACTATATAATGTCAATAAAAAATTTATTATTTTTATGAAAAATTTTAAAATAACTGATTATATTGTTTAAAATATTTAGTATTGGTTAATTAAATCTAATTTCAACAGTTAAATAATAGATCAGGACTACTTAATAAAAAGTTAACTATAGCTTTTGTGATGACTCGAAGAAAAAACAGAATTTGAAAACTATGTTAAAGAGATCCTTCATTTCTGAGAGAGCGGTTCAGTGCTGAATTCAGCTTTTTATCATGTCAGGACTTGCCAATCCGGCACATAGCAATGAGATTGGAAGGAAGGCATTTTTGAAGAAAGAAAAAAAGTCCACCCTACTTTCCATTAGACCATCGGTTATTTTGTTCGAATGACTTTCATGAACTTTTCTAAGGATAAGAGCATGCAGCACGTTGAGTTGAAATCTTTTGGGCTTCCCTGGGAGGTCTGCAAAACCGTTGACGGTCCTGAACTGGGATCACCTTCCATAGATGAAGTGAATCTGCGAATTGACGCAGCCCCAATCAATCCTGCTGAAATTCTGATCATGGAGGGGAAATATGCTTCGAAGCCCCCTCTACCCGCTCGACTTGGCATTGAG
>CAJXNF010000197.1 GCA_913056375.1 uncultured Pseudomonadota bacterium
GACCTCAGTGCCTTGATTCACTTCCAAAAAGATCTACTGGGCACCATAAAATGCACGAATATTCGATTCACAAATTAACAACTAAAAATCAAAGTACATCAGAGATGGGGCAGTGTTTCGGAGTGTGCTGAGATGCGATATAATTTCACTAGAGGAATGTCTCTGAGGATAGTGATGGACTGGCGAAAGTCTACATGCTGAGAGGCATTAAGGACTGTCCTCCTTCTGTTCAATTTGCACCTTCCAGCTTGCGGGCAAGCCACAGCTAGTATTTACCGCCTAGATTCAAGCCCGCCCGTCCAAGTAACTCAGCACCGCTGGTCCATACACCGCAAAAGACTTGTAGATCTGAAGATCTTCGGGCCAGTGACGTAGTGTTTGGGCCAACTGGTGAGCTTCTGAATCCTTCAGTTCCGCCAGTGGGCACTGGAGGATCCGGATGGTGAAGAGAATGGCACCTGTCTTGGGAAGTCTGCGGAGTGTCTGGCGTTCCAAGCGCAAGAACACTTCGGTTCCAGCATTTTCTGAGGTGAGGTGGGGTGCGGCTTCTAAAACTCCATGACCTCCCGGCTGAAAGAGTGTTGGGTCCTCATTCAAGCTCCAGTTGACACGCCACATCGGCTTCTCTGGTGTCAGACGACGCATGAACTGATTCACTGGGGCGTTGATCTGCTCCCGATATCCCGGCACTGGATCATGGATTTCGGACATCGGGCGTCCAATCTTCTCCTGTAGATTCCAGCGCGTAGGAAAGCAAAGCGCCGCTGCGGTCAGCCGATACTCTCTGGAATCCTCGGCATCCTCCGGCACTGCCTGCATCACGCAGAGATCTTCCTGTACCAACCGCCCTGCCAATTCCAGCGGATGCTGTGCTCTAACGGCCATTTCAAAAGTTGTTTGCCCAGGAGCCAGACTCTTGTCTTCCTGAATCTGTTGAAAGCGCTCCGGATGCTGTTTTTCAAGAAATGCGAGAACCAGTTCGAGTACCTCCGTGCTGGCGGCCTGTGCTTCGGGGCAGGCCTGAAACACTTCATCTCGACGCTGATCGAGAAGTTCTCTCCTCAGAGCGACCTCTGTGTCGTAGCGGCTATCTAGCCAGAGCCAGTCTGCTGGAGCAAGTGGACGTAACCCCATTGTCCAGCGGTGTGGCTTTCCGTCAAATGGGAGAGGAAATGGGAAGGGCATAAGATAAGGGAAAGTGTTCTGCTACTTCAAATGTCTCGTTCACTCACAGCCAATAAATTCACGGTCTCCAAACTGTGTTGGTATTCAACTAGAACAAACGGACTGTAGCAGTTTATTTTGGGATCGACTCAAGGGGAGTGAGAGATTTTTGGGAACTTGAGATCATGTTTTCGAATAGCCACAAATCTAAGTCAGGCTCTTGCAGGGGTTTTGATCTGAATTCAGAAAAACTTTGAGAACAATGCCCAGAGGAGGTGGATAGAGTGTGCCATGAATAAAACAAACAGCACTGTCAGCGTTGAAGTACCTTGCTTGGCTAAACCACTAAAAAACGCCTTGAAACCAAAAAAGCTCCGAGTTTTCTCACCAGGTCCAAATTGGGCGGTAGTCATAGTCAATTCTTGTAAGAGTAAAAACGAGATAGTGAATCAAAAATTCGATTTGAATTTACTATGATCTTAGAGTCTAAAAAATAGCGAATCACAGGAATGACCTCACAGTAAAGTCTAAATTCATCTCTGAAATCAGACCCCATTAGGATCTGTCATCAATTGAACTAAGCACGGTTCACAGAATTATAGTGATCAACCTAATCATCATACTAAGTGCCTAATTGTTTTGCATCTCCAGTCTCTTAGTTCCGAATCACATGAATCTTAGTATGCATGTTTTTGAATTTTTTTGGGGTAACTCCATGGAATTTCTTGAAAATTCGACGGAAGTAATTTGCGTCTTTGAACCCACATTCTTCTGAAATTTGCTCAATGTTGAGTTGATTTTCTGTTAGAAGTTTTATCGATTTAATGATCTTTTGTTCATGAATTTTCTGAGTGATCGTTACCTGAAACTTCTTCTTAAAAACACGCTCCAAATAGTCTGGATTATAGCCGAGTCTACTTGCAATGTTTTTAGAGGTCAGCGATTTTGAATTCGACTTGATCAGATAAAAGCACTTTAGAGCAAGCATTTCTGTATTCTGGTCAAGGCTCTGATGAGTTTCTTGAAATAGGATTTCGTTAAAAATTAACCTCATCAATGCATTCGCAGAGAGGGAGTTCAGTTCCTGGCTTTCCTGCTCGCTCAGCAATCGATGAATTACTACAGTCAGGTGTTCGGGACGCTTTACCCCATAGATTTTACCAATTGGAAATAACTCAGTAAACCGAGATTTTTTTCTGCTATTTAACTGAAAGTGAATCCAAAAGAATTGCAGTGGCCCTTGAGTACTGGCCAAACCACCATGCTGGATACCTGGGTGGACAATCAAACATTCATTTTCTTTGATATTTACTTGCTTATCAGCTTGGTACAGAGGAAGTTCACCCTGCTTTACAAAGATCAGCTCGAAAGATTTAATTTTCCTTTCTTCATGCTGAAAATTATTATTTGATTTTAAAATTCCAGCCTTGATATAGGATAATTTTTCAATGAATTCGACGGTTTCTTTATTCATTCAAAGTAAGAAATTTTGGTTAGAGAAGTAGAGAGGCGTTTCCTCCCAAACTGTCTAAGTGCCTTCTGAGTTTATAAAATTCTATGACCACTCAAAAATCTGACCCCAAAACAATAACATACAGCAAGGCTGAAAATCTCGTTCAAGAGTTTGCGAGTAGAGGGGTTGCCGTTCTTTGTCCAGAAAGTCTAGGAGTCTCGTCTGAGATCCATCAACATATTTACGAAAAGGAAAAGAAAGCAGTTCGGGATCAGCTACGAATTACTCCTGAAGTGATTCCAGAGATTTTTGATATTTTGAACGCACCTGGATTGATCGACGCCTGTGATCGACTTGTCGGCAAAAACTGGGCGATTGTGCCTTTCATTCATAATGCTCCTTTCATCAGCGGAGCTCGTGACCAACACTGGCACAAAGACGATAATGCTCCTTACAACGCCCGGAAACAGAGACATCACCAGGCGATCCAAATTGAGATGCTTTACTACCCACAAGATGTTTCATCAGAGATGGGACCAACGGCAATTGTACCGTTCAGCCACTACTGGACCTTCAATCACGAGGAGAACCACGATAACTTTGCAGGAGCTGACCACATTGACTTTGGTTACTTAATCGAAGGCTTGGAAAGCATACCCGTAAGTGGGCCTGACTCCAAATACACTTTGGAAGACATCATTCAGCGCAAAACCAAGCATGACCACAGGATGATGGAAGCCGTTTCAGGGCTAAACTGGCCACTGACCAGTGTCTTTGAAGTTGCCCCACTGCGGGCCGGGAGCATCCTTCTCTATTCTCACAACACTTTCCATCGTGGGAATCATCGAAGAGATGATTGGCGCCAATGGACAGAAAATCCAAGGTTTATGTGGAGATTTTGGATTTATCGCACAAATGAACCCTCGGGGACGGACTCAGCAGAGGTGGACTGGTGTAAGGAGAGCGTGGATCCTCTAACAGGATTTGATCTGGCTGAGGTGAGTTCTGGAATCAAGAGTACTTGGCGTTACCACAAGCATTGGCTGGAAACTGGTAAACCACCATCACCAAAAATCGACGATACGAACCAATCTAATGAATATCTGAAAAAAGAGGCCTTACAACTCTTCGAGCAGATGCTGGAAAAAGGAGATGAAAAGGAACCCATCCGAATTGGTGCTGCTTACGAACTTGCAGCAATCAGGGACCAGGTACTTGCCAAGGAACTACTGCGGAAAGCACTTTTGAATGAGCGTGAAAGTGTCAGAAGAGCTGGAACCTATGGACTTATCGCTCTAGGTCCTGCCGCCGAAGATGTATTTTTAGAGGCGATCAAATCAACAATTAAATGGCTGCGGAAGGCAGGCGTCTACGGATTGGGTGAGGTTAGTATTCTGAACAAAGAAATCTTTGAGGCTGTTAAGAAATGCCTGCTAGAGGATCCATCAAAATATGTACGCTCTGTTGCTGCGGGGTCCTTGGGTTGTCTCGGCAGACGTACGATTGCCTCGGGACAAGGACTGGAGTGGATTCCAAAATGTATCGAGGTTCTCATTCAAAGTCTTCAGCAGGAAGAGAATCGGCTCTCCATGGATCGGGTACAAAAGAGAAACATCAAGTTCGTAAGACCAACAGATGAGTGTGATGTCTGTGAGGGAATGGGAATTGATTTTGGGATCGAGAGATTTGAGCCAGTCCGCTCGACAGTTCGTGAGAATGTCCTATGGGCGCTGGTGATGCTCTGCTCTCACGGAGAGGCGGTACTCGGTGAAAATCTAGACTCTTTACTAGAGGAACTTAAGAAAATCATCAGAGAAGACCAGAATGTGATTTCTGTTGGTTTCGCAATGGATGCACTCAGCAGACTTGCCCACTTGAGAGTTGGTGAGGAAGCACCTTCCACTGCCATCATTGAATTAAGAACTGATCTAGAGATGATTCTCAATTCATCACCGATTCAGTGTTGGGAATCCTTGGTTCGATCGGGGTTGAGGCCAGCGTCTCCCTAATTGATTCAGCATTAAAGAAGCCAGCTTCACAACCCCAAGAAACCAATCTCAGTTCACATCTTCCAGAATCCAACTCAGCATTTCGCACTCGCCTCGATTAGACCAAAGAAAGTAGGGGATGAGTGTCAAATCGACAGGACTTTTCTTTGGCTTGTTTGCTGAGTACAAGGCATCCTCTGCGAATTCAGACTTCAGCCCTTTGGCCTTGAGATAGACAGCCCCCGCTAAGATCCCATCATCATGCGACTCTGTGAACTCAGGATTCTGTTGAAGCAAATACTGGTTTAGATGTTCAGAATTATCTGTAGATTCCAGGCAGTACAACAGTGGGCCTCGGAACACAGCGACTCTATTTGCGTTGTACCTGATTTTGGGATTGGCTCGTACGAGGTAGGGAGAGAAGTTGAATTGAATATCAATCTGATCAGAACCCCAGACTCTCTCGATTTCAAAATAGCCATTTTGCCGCGTGGGCTCAATTGACTCACCATTCAAGGTGACCGTAGGAGTTGTATCCCAACCCGGAATTCTAAAAAATATCTTTGTCGGTTTTGCTGAAGTAGAGGAGATCGCAAATCGGTTTTTACCTCCCCAAGGCATTTCAGAATCAATCTCAACAGACAGGGTTCTATCCTGAAGAACAAATTCCTTGGAACCGGTGATGTATTGATTAACCTCAATACCATCATCAGCTTGTCTATAAATATAGCGATCGATATCAGCAATGATCCTCAGTACGTTAGGTGGACAACAAGAACAAGTATGATATTTATCTCGAATTCCGTGTCGACGATGTTGATATTTTAGAAATTCTGGTACGCATTCCAAATAATTATCATAAAAGAAAGCAGTGCCATCTACAGATGTGCTGGCTAAGACTACATTGTAAAGAGCGCGCTCAATCACATCGGCATACTCGCTATTGCGCTCAATTCACATCAGCCTTTCAGCAAAGAAGATGAGCGCAATGCTTGCGCAGGTTTCAGCGTAAGCCATGTCATTGGGCAAGTCATAATCAAATGAAAATCTTTCCCCAATATGCGCACTTCCTACCCCGCCATGAATGTACATTCGGCGATTCGTAATATTCTTCCAGAGGATTTTACATGACTTAATTTTGTTGGTGTCATTGGTTAATCGGGCATAATCGGCCATTGCTGTGAACATGTAGAGGGCACGTACAGAATGCCCTTCTGCAGTCTTTTGCTCAAAAGCTGGCTGATGTGCTTGGTAGTAGGTGTGATCTTTCTTTTTTAACCCAGACATGTGCCAAGCAACAAAATCTCTTACTTCACTCGGAAATTCAGAGT
>CAJXNF010000198.1 GCA_913056375.1 uncultured Pseudomonadota bacterium
GCCTTTCCCTTGCGTATGGCAGGGATAGACAAAGCCGAGCAAGCCAGACGGGTAGAAGAGGCAGCACAAACCCTTAACCTGACGGAATATCTGGACAGGCGTCCCGGCCAGCTATCAGGGGGGCAGCGCCAGCGTGTTGCCATCGGCAGGGCCATTGTGCGCGAGCCAACCGCCTTTTTGTTTGACGAGCCGCTTTCCAATCTGGATGCTGCCCTTCGGGTAGGTATGCGCCTGGAGATAAGCGAGCTGCATAAAAGGCTGGCAACCACCATGATCTATGTTACCCATGATCAGGTTGAAGCCATGACGATGGCCGATAAAATTGTCGTCCTTCAGGCCGGGGTGATCGAACAGGTGGGCAGTCCGCTTGAGCTATATCATACCCCGAAAAATACCTTTGTTGCCGGATTTATCGGCTCCCCTCGGATGAATATCGTTCAGGCTCAGCTTGCACGTAAAGGAGAACAATGGATTTTGAAATCTGGACAAACCGAAATCATGATCAACTCTCTGCCTGATTTGGTTGAGGGAGAAGCCTGCTCTTTCGGAATTCGACCAGAGCACATCAAATTGGCGAATGCAGAGAAAGCAGATGCTTCGGTTGTTGTGGAATTGACCGAGCAACTAGGTGGCGAGACCTATATCTATTGTCGTTCTGAGGATCTTGGTGCATTCAATGTCCACCAACCTGGACAGATCCCTGTCAAACGGGGAGAACCCTTGCATCTGAACCTGGAGCGCTCGAGTCTTCACCTGTTCGATAAGGACGGGAAGGTATTGGCAAATAGCCTCTTGGGCTAAGGCTCAGGTGAGTATTTGATTACAATACCAATTCGATTCTTTATTTAATCCGTTTGCTCGGACAACCTCAGCAAGTCAGGTCTAAACCTTGAACATTTTTGATTTGAGTGAGCGTTGCTCTTTCTCCTCTGAACAATTGACCTTCTGTTGTCATTGTTGATTGTGTTCAAAACTCTTCGACTGATTTCTATTTTCATCAAGCCCGATTTAAGTAACCCAATCCATTGATCTAGCTTGGTCATGCTTGGCAACGCTTCCTTGTTCGGAGTTCTCCAGCACCCAGCATATCAACGTTTATTTGCCGCACAGATTGTGAGCCTGTTGGGAACAGGCCTGGCTTCTGTTGCCCTGGGACTGCTCGTCTTTGAATTGGGAGGAGCGGATGCAGGGGTGATCTTGGGTACGGTTTTAGCCATCAAGATCATTGCCTACGTAACCATTGCACCAGTAGCGGAAGCGCTGCTGGGAAATCTTCCCCGACGTACAGTGCTGGTTTCGCTGGATCTAGTTCGAGCCGGTTTTGCGCTGGCACTTCCGTGGGTCACTGAAATCTGGCAAATCTATTTACTAATCTTTCTTCTGCAAGCCGCGTCCGCAGGCTTCACCCCGCTGTTCCAGGCCACGATTCCTGATCTGCTTAAGGATGAAGAAGACTACACCAAGGCCCTCTCCCTATCTCGGCTGGCTTATGATTTGGAAACCCTGCTCAGTCCTGTCCTGGCAACGCTGCTCTTGGCAGTGGTGACCTGGCAAGGACTTTATGCAGGCACAGTCTGCGGGTTCTTGGCTTCGGCTGCCTTGGTTTGTACGGTGAGTCTGCCTTTTTCCACAAAAACTCAGTTACCTTTCCGGAAACGGGTGACCCGTGGAATGCAAATCTATCTGGCAACGCCTCGTCTACAGGGGGGACTGATCCTTCATGGTGCGGTCGCTGTCGCGGGAGCAATGGTCTTTGTCAACACGGTTGTGCTCGTACAGGGGCAATTCAAATTGACAGAGCAAGACACGGCCTTGACCCTCGCTGCCTTTGGGGTGGGTTCGATGCTGGTTGCGCTGGCGTCTCCCAAATTACTGGAGAAGTTCTCAGAGCGTACTGTGATGTTGCTGGGGTCTTTGATTCTAGTGATCAGCCTGGGAATTTCAACAGGCGTTGAAGAATGGAGAGATCTCTTGCCTGTCTGGATGCTGCTGGGTTCTGGGTATTCTATGATTCATATCCCAATGGGCCGATTGTTGAGACGTTCTGCTCACACAGAAGACAGGCCCGCCCTGTTTGCCGCTCATTTCTCGTTATCGCATGCTTGTTGGTTGATTGCTTATCCGACCGTAGGTTGGTTGGGAGCTAAGTTGGAATTATCCCTGACTTTTGGAATTCTTGCTGTGGGATGTCTACTAGGTTGTGTGCTGGCCTGGCGAGTCTGGCCCAAGATTGATCCCATAGATCTGGAGCATCGGCACGATGACTTGAGCAGCGATCATCCACATCTGTCAGGTACACGAGTACATGTGCACCCCTACGTGATTGACGATTTGCATCCTCAATGGCCTGGGCGATGACATACAGAGTTTTTACTCCAGCCCTACGGTGGTTAGCGTTGCGGTAACCACTAGAATCAGGAGAGCAAAAAACATCTCAATGGAGATGGACAGATGAAGTCTACCGTAGGCTTTGGGATCATTTCGCAACAAAGCTGGAGTCAGAGCCAGTTTATTCAAGGCAGCCAGTCCAAGTAAGCCTAGAAATCCAAGAAGCTTGAGCACAAAGAGTTGACCGTAAGCAGTCCACAGGACGTTCCAATTGCCCTCCGTCAACAACCAGAGTAACTCAGCTCCTGCCAGTGCTAGCAAAAGTACGTTCCAAATCGAAATCTTTCCGAATTGTCGAGCAGCCGCTCCTGCCACAGATTTTTGTCGTTTAGCCAACCACGCCAAGGGAGCAAACCCCCCAATCCAAAAGCTAAGTCCGAGCAGATGAAGAGTGATCAAGGCCACCAGCAGCCAGCGTGGTTCGGAGAGAGTATGCCCTTGAAAGGCAAAGGAGAGAGCTACCAGACCAGACCCGATGGTCGAGATGCCCAAGGCCAGCCTGTTTGGACGAATGATGACAAGAAGTAGTAAGAGACCGAAACCCCGTAGCAAGAGGCTTTCACCCAGTGGGCTCTCCCAGGCAAGCTGCAGCATCATCGGGTCCTGAATGGCCGACCATTCTCCCATCAAGTAGCTGGCTTGCAGGGGGATTAGTGAGGAATTTAGGAGAATTGCAAAGACAGCGCAGGTTGGACCAAACCACCGAAGTAACGAGATCGCTTGAGGGGCTGTTTCACGAAGCCAGAGCAAATTCAGCGCTGAACCAGCGGCCAGTAGAGTGGTCCAGTAGGCCATTGACTTGGCAAGAATCGACCAGAGAGAGAACTCATCGAGATCTTGCCAGGCCAACCAGATCTCTTGCAGAATCACCTCACCGTGAAAGAGAAGGTTCCCTTCATCGGATGCCCATCTTCTGAAAGTCCCCGCCAGTCCACCTTGTATTCTCCATTGGGCACGGGATCCAGTTGAGCAACTAGCTTCAGCACATGCTTCATCTGATCGGTGCGTTGAACTTCGTAGTCTTTGCCAGCTTGATCAGTCAACGCTAGCTTGGTGATTCGCATGGGTTTGTCGAAATTCAGAACCAACTCTGCTGGAGCTTCCTTGAGAATCGCATTGTTGGCTGGAACGGTTGTTTCCTGTTTGGAATGGGCCCAGCCTAGTCCAGCCCCGAAAAATAAAACAAAACTTGCCATCAAGAGCTGCAGACGAAGCCGCTTCTTTGTGATATTTGCCATGAACCATCTCAAGGTGAGGTTGAAATTCAACGATTAGAACATCTGCTTTCACCCTAAATCTTTTGAACCACGATAGCAACCCCATAGGGGTATGGGGTATTTTGTTTTATCTTCAAACAGAGAACTGCTATCTTGATTTTGCATCACATCATTTACTGAATCACTAATAGCCAAGTTGAGACAGCCCTTGAAACGCAGAGATCTTCTAAAGTGGTCAGGCCTACTCGCCACAACTCCCTTCCTGAAATACCCTTCTGTCCGAGCTGAGGCGTCACAACGAATTGTGGAAGTTGAGCTGACCGCCAAGGAGAGTTTGCAGAACTTGGCAGGCCCAGATCAGCCAGATACTCGTCTTTGGCTCTACAATGATCGACTGGGAGGTCCTTTCCTGAAAGCCCGCCAGGGAGATCTGTTGCAAGTACGCTTTCAGAATCAGCTTCCTGTCCCCAGCACCATTCACTGGCATGGGATCCGGAACGTCAACGCGATGGACGGCGTCGCTGGTTTAACGCAGGATCCAGTTCCACCTGGTGGCGAATTCACCTACACCGTACCGTTAAAAGACGCCGGGACCTACTGGTACCACGCTCACACAATGGCCTGGGAACAGGTAGCCCGTGGGTTGTATGGTCCGTTGATTGTTCAGGGTAAGGATGACATCGAAGTTGACCAGGAGTTGGTGCTGATCCTGGATGATTGGCGGCTAGATGAGAACGCTCAGATTGATGAAGCTTCCTTCCGCAATATGCACGACTGGTCTCACAACGGCAGATTGGGGAATTGGTTCACAGTCAATGGACGGCTACAACCTCAATTTCCTATCTCTGGTGGGAGTCGCATACGCTTGCGCCTGATCAACGCAGCCAATGCGCGCGTTCTTCGGCTGAAGCTGGAAGGTTCCCAGGGAACGGTGATTGCCCTGGATGGTTACCCTTGTGAGCCCTTTCCCCTTGATGAGCGTGGGTTGGAGTTGGCGACCGCTCAACGGATGGATGTGCTGGTGGATGCAGGACCTGATGTGTTCAAGTTGCAGGAAGTCAGCACGAACCAAACTCTGACTGCCGCCTCTTTTGTTCCAGATGCGACCACTCGCTTTTCCTTCCCAAGGCCAGCATTGCAACTGCCATCGGTGCCACTACCGAAGTTGGAGTTGCAGCAGGCTCGGCGAATTCCCATTCATATGCAGGGGGGAGCGATGGGCAATTTGCGTGAGGTAACATTCCAGGGAGAAACCATGCCGCTTCAGGAAGCCGCCCAACAGCATCAGAAAGTGTGGGCTTTCAACGGTCAAATGATGCAGGCGACTACCCGCATTGCTGACCTAAATCTGGGAGAGTGGGTGGCCTTGGAACTTTGGAATGATACAGCCTGGCCTCATGCAATGCACCTGCATGGACATCACTTTTGGATTGAGCGAAAAGGAACCATTTTGTCACAAAAAAGAGACACCTATTTGATGGACCCGGGCGAGCAAGCCCGCCTCTTTTTCGTGGCTGACAATCCTGGGCTTTGGCTCTTCCACTGCCATATGTTGGAACACCATGTCTCAGGAATGGGAGGGATCTTCTCGGTGAGCTAGTTCGGGCCGACAACTCAAAAAATTTGATGATTCAGAAAGAAAATCAAAGTCTTTTCAAAAAAATAGACATTTCAAAAAAATAATATATAAATATCAAAATTTTCTGTTAGCTTAATGTTAGGCCGACTAATTGGTAGTTTGGATGATTAATTTCTAACTAATCAATATTATTTAACACACATTGGACGTAAACGGGGAAGTATGAGAGAGAGGCAGTCAGAAATTCTCATGTTAGCTGGGGAAATGATTCAAACAAAAGGCTATGACAGCTTCAGCTACAACGACCTATCTTTGCGGTTGGGGATCCGCAAGGCCAGTATCCACCACCATTTCCCAAAGAAGCAGGAATTGGGGTTGGCATTTCTGAAGTACTGGTACTCGGCAACAGAAGATCTAGCCAAGCAGCTGCGGCAGTCAAGAATGACCCCAGTGCAGAAGCTTCAGGCCTTCCTGGACTTGGGAGTCAAATCGATTGAAGAGAAAAAAATCTGCCCCGTCAGCTCTTTTCAGGCCGATCGCTGGAACATCAACGAGGAAATGAACGAAGTGCTGACCAAGATCGAAGCCACTGAGTTGTCCATGCTGACCTCGATTCTCGAGGATGGACAATCCAGCGAGGAATTGTTCTTTGTCGGTGAAGCCAAGGATCAAGCAAACCTGATCCTTTCATCCATGAAGGGAGCGATCCTCTATGCACAAGGACAGGGCTTGGA
>CAJXNF010000199.1 GCA_913056375.1 uncultured Pseudomonadota bacterium
TACCGCATTATTAGGCGGTCTTGCTTCGAGCGGATGTACATCTAATGACCATACAAAAGCAACAGTTTCATCATTCCACTTAGGTGGTGCATTAACTTGGAGCTTCTAAGTTAAGTGATGATTACGTATTACAATGATGTAATACAAAAAAGAATTGAAGAGGAGATTTTTTTCTCCTCTTCGATGTTTAATATTAAACAATAAAGGAGCGCGCAAATAATGAAAAAACTTATATCAACTTTATATGGTATGTTGATGTCAGCTTTTCTTGCAGTAGCACTTGTACCAACACAAGCATTCTCTGATGAGACATGCATGTCACCATACATGGCTAAAATTGTAGGCCAAGAGGACTATGTTTATGTGTGGACTTTAGGTCAAGTGGGCGTTGGGGATGAACAAGATAAATTGGTTACTATATCAGTTAATCCAAATTCTCCATACTACGGACAAGTAATCGGACACGTTTCTGTCGGTGGACGTAATGAAGCTCATCACTCTGGATTCACCGACGATCGGAGGCATCTGTGGGCTGCAGGGCTGGATACCAGCAAGATCTTCATTTTCGATGTGCATTCTGACCCTGCCAAACCCAAGTTGCACAAGACCATCAGTGATTTTGTGGACCGCAGCGGCGGAGTAGTCGGACCCCATACCACTTATGCACTTCCAGGGCGCATGCTGGTAACCGGACTCTCAAACAACCGGGATCATAGTGGCCGCACGGGGATGGTCGAGTACACCAACGAAGGTGAGTATATCACTACCCATTGGATGCCCATTGAAGGAGATCTCCGCGGGGCTGAAAAAACGGGACAGTTTGCCGATGGCTATGGGTACGACGTTCGTGTTTTGCCACGCCGGAACGTGATGCTGACTACTTCCTTCACGGGGTGGTCTAACTACATGATGGATTTCGGCAAAATGCTTAATGATGGGGAGGCAATGAAACGCTTCGGGAATACCGTGATCGTTTGGGATCTCCATACTAGGAAACCAAAGAAGGTCCTTGATGTTCCAGGAGTCCCCCTGGAATTGCGCTGTGCCTGGGGAGCCCGCAACAACTACTGCTTCACAACCACCGCACTGACCTCACAAATCTGGCTGCTCTATGAAGATCAGCAAGGAGAGTGGCAAGCCAAGGCAGTCAGCGACATTGGTGAACCGGCCAAGATTCCACTGCCTGTAGACATCTCGATCACGTCCGACGATACAGGTCTCTGGGTAGACACCTTCATGGATGGAAAGACACGCTTGTTCGACATCAGTGACCCTTTCAATCCTAAGCAAGTCTACGAGCGAGAGATTGGCAAGCAGATCAACATGATCTCCCAGAGTTGGGATGGTAAGCGGGCATACTTTACCTCCTCTCTACTCGCCAATTGGGATAAGAAGGGAGACGACAATGAGCAGTACTTCAAAGCTTTTGAATGGAACGGCAAGGAGTTGGTTCCAAGTTTCAGCATTGATTTCAATGCAGAACAGTTGGGACGGCCACATCAAATGCGCTTTGGGGCCTATTCTCTTTATGCTCAGCGCCGACCGGAAGAGCCCAACGCTCTTGCGGCTGACTGATTGAATCGTTTCCGGGCTGGTTTACTGAAGACAGTGAGTCAGCCCAGCCCAACACACTCCAAGCTTTCACTCTGAACATGCTTATTTCCAAGAAAGTTTCGCTTTTCTTCCTTAGCTTGCTGGTCTGTGCATCCTCACTTTCAGCCCACCAGGACCATCAAACAGAAGCAGACTCTTCTCCCAAGATTGCAGCTTGGAACAATCAGTATGAGATTCCAGGAGTGGGGAGCTACCAACTTCCTAAATTGGGGTTCGCTGGTGATGGAGAGGTGCTGGACACCAACCAGCAGTCACTACGATTACATGATTTGTTTTCCGACCGAATTGTATTGCTCAGTTTTATCTACACCAGCTGTAGTGATCCTGAAGGCTGTCCCTTGGCTTCCGCTGTGATGTTGCGCATCAAGCAGGAGTTGGATCAGAATTCTTCGCTCAATCAGCAAATCCGGTTACTGAGCCTCAGTTTTGATCCCAATCGTGACACGCCCACCCACCTGGCAAACTATGCCAAGGGTTTTCAGACCAATGGCCCTGGGGATTGGCGATTTCTGACAACCCAATCCAATGAACAGCTCGACCCGATCCTCGAAGCTTATCAACAATCTGTACTTCCGGATCTGGACTCGAATGGGAACTCTTCTGGTAACTTCTCACACATCCTCCGGGTGTTCCTAATCGATCGACAACAACGAATTCGGAATATTTACAGTGCCTCTTTTCTGAATCCAGACCTACTACTAACCGATCTGCAGACACTACTCGTACCGGACAATCAGCAGGAACCCACAATTACGAATCAACCACACAAGCATGATGGGTTAGCCGCAGCGAAAACAGACCAAATCCACAAAGAAGAGCGGACCGAAACGGCCCATTCCCTAAATCTACTCACCTTTGCCCAAACCACTCAGCTTGGATTACCGCCACTGAAGATCCCCCAGGACAACCCGCTCACTTCCGAAAAAATTGATCTAGGAAAAAAACTATTTTTTGATCGACGTCTCTCCCTGAATGACACCTTTTCCTGCGCAATGTGCCATATCCCGCAGCAAGGATTTACCAGCAATGAGATGGCAACCTCGGTAGGAGTCGAAGGACGAACCGTCCGGAGAAATGCACCAACGATTCTGAATGTTGGCAACCTGGATCTGCTGTTTCATGATGGCAGGGAGGAACTGCTGGAGTATCAGAGTTGGCAACCTCTACTTGCCAAAAACGAGATGGCTAACCCATCTGTGAGTTATGTGCTCAACAAGCTACGCAGACTTCCGGAGTACCAGGCTTCTTTCGAGCAAGCTTTCCCGAAACAGGGAATTCGAATGGAGACCGTGGGGATGGCGCTAGCCAGTTATCAACGAGTGTTGCAAGCAGGCAACTCAGCTTTTGATCGCTGGTATTATCTTGGCCAACAAGACGCGATCTCCGTTGAGGCCCAACAAGGCTTTGCCCTGTTTCAAGGGAAGGGAGGGTGTGCCAGTTGTCACTCTATTGATAAAGAATCGGCACTTTTTACAGACCAGCAGCTTCACAACACAGGAATCGGCTACCAAAATTTGCAGCAAAGCAAACTACAGAAGGTGCAACTGGCTCCAGGGGTAGAAGTCGAGGTGTCGAGAGAATTGATTAATCAGGTCAGCGAACCGCCACCCAGTGATTTGGGTCTCTACGAGATCACTCAGAACCCCGCTGATCGCTGGAAATATCGAACGCCCAGCTTACGAAACGTTACTTTGACCGCACCCTACATGCACAACGGTGCTCTGCAAGACCTAGCCGCAGTGATCGATTTCTATGATCAAGGCGGTATTGCCAACCCAGAGCTGTCTCCACTAATGCGCCCGCTTTATTTGACTGCAGCTGAAAAACAGCAATTGCTCTCTTTTCTGAACACATTGACCGGATCTGACGTGGACAAATTGGTGGATGATGCGATGAAGGCTCCGATTGGGGATCATCAAGTAGTCTACTCAGCGAATCTTTCTCCTAACAAACACTGACGGTGAAAATTTCAGCTTCCGCTGATTTGTCAGAAATCCACCCACTCCTCAAACTGCTCTAGGTCTTCATAAGAGCAGGAGCCGGGTCCTTCCTCTTCGGACAAATAACGAAAGACCACCATCGGCCCCCAGCACTCACGTCCCTGTAGATGCCAGCGTGTTTGACGCTCCTGCCACTCTCCCTCGCCGTCCACATAGCCCAGAAACGGCTCGTCCAACTCAATCAGATCCGTTGCGTCACAGCGGAGCAGATCGCACAACGTATCCAGGTCCAGATCTAGGTCCACCAGTTCGACTAGGTGTTCGTCAGGATCAATGTAGATCCACCAGCCCTGATATTCAGAGCGTGCATCGTCGGGGTCCATCCGTATTCCAGCTAGGAAGAGACAAAGGGGTTACGTTGATTTTCAGCCAACGGTTTGGGAATCACAGCCAAGGTGCTATTGCCACTGTCATTCTTGCGCACCTGAATCTGTGTCGTCAAGCGCTCCTTGAGGGCCTCCACGTGAGAGATAATCCCAATCGTCTTGCCGCCAGCCTGGAGCGTCTCCAACGCAGCCAAAGCGGTGTCAAGAGTATCAGCATCCAGCGTACCGAAACCTTCATCAATGAACAGAGAATCAATCGGATGGTTACGGCGTGCTAGATCAGACAAACCCAGCGCCAACGCCAGACTGACGAGAAAAGTTTCTCCACCAGAAAGACTCTCTAAGGAACGCACTGCATCTGCCTGATAGCGATCCACGATGTCCATCTCGACACAGGCTCCTTCGCGCTTCTGTAGTTGATAACGATCTGAGAGTTTCTGCAGGTGTCGATTGGCCAACTTGACCAGATGCGCTAACGTCAGGCTCTGGGCAAAACGAGAAAATTTGGTTCCATCTGCTGAACCAATCAGTTCAGACAGGGACGCCCAGCGGCGATGTTCCTGCTGCTGTTTCGCGATTTGATCCGTAAGCGTTCGCTGGTTTTGACGCAGTTCTGCGTCTTTTTCCAGTTGAACCTGCACCCCTCCCAGCTGCTGGGACAACTCATCCTGCTGCAAACGCAGTTGTTCCAATTGTGCCTGAAGTTCTTCCTCCGTTTGCTGGGTGTGTGCTTCCTGTTCCAAAGAGGCACGGCGCATCTGCTCATTGCCCAAGTCGTGACGGCTGATCGACAGGCGCTGATTCAACTGCTGGCTTTGCTGCTGTAATTCCTCAGCTTCAATAGGATCGAGGCAAGCTGCCTCGGCTTCTGCAACCGAGAGATATCCCAACGCTTGTAGCGCAAAGAGCAGCTCTGCCTGATTTTGGGCATGCTCCTGCTGTCCACGAGCGTACTCCTCTTCCATCCACTGCAGACGTTGTTGCTCTTGCTGAAGAGCCTGACTTTTCTGCTCAAAAATTTGGCTACTTGCTGCCTGTTTTTCTTGATGGACCTGGAGTTGAGATAGCTGCTCCTGTTCCAAAGCTTTGGGATCTGGATGCTCCAAGATCTCAAGTCGCTGCTGTTGCAACGATTGAAGCTTCGCCAATTCCTGCTGTTGCTCCCCAGCTAGGCTTCGCTGCTGTTGTTCTTGCTGGCGCAGTGTTGCCTGATCCCGTTCTAATCGTTGCTGGCGCTGAGACAGTTCAGGGCCTTCCCGATCTTCAGCCTGCTGCTGTTTTTGGAAGGCTTGCCACTGCTCTTGCAATCTAGCCAGCAAAGATTCTGGCTCCAGTGCTTCCTCTGCTGAGCCAACGGCTTGTGCTTGCTCCTGCCAGGACTCTTGCAATTGAAGCACAAGCTGTTGCTCTTCTTTTGCCTGTTTTTTCAAGTCTTCTTGTTGCCGTTGATGAAGCTTCTGGCGCTCATTCAGCCTGGCTTGTCTCTCCTTCAATTCAGCGCGTTTATTCTGCAGGACGATTTGCTCTTCCTGAAGCTGACGACGCATTCCATCTAACTTTTCAACAGCGCTTAGTTTCTGCTCCATTGCCTGGAATTGCTCTTGCCACGACAGATGGAGCATTTGAATCCCTACCAGGTCTGTCAGCAGCTTGACACTCTCTGCAGGAACTTGTGAATTCACATCATCAAACGCTGACTGAATCTTTTGTGTTTCCTGCTGAAGTTGTCCGGATCTTTCGTGAGTAATTTCTGAGCGGGCCTTGAGTTGGGTCTGCTCTCGCTGAAGGTTTGTCAGCTCTTGCTCAATTTCTTTGCAGCGCTGCTTCAGGTGCTCCACCAACTCCGCTTCTTGTTCCACAGAAGGAACCTCGTTCGAAATCACAAAGGGATGCTCGGTGGAACCACAGAGCGGACATGGCTGATTTGGCTGTAGTTGTGTACGAGCCGCTTCGTAATCCCGAATCAGTC
>CAJXNF010000200.1 GCA_913056375.1 uncultured Pseudomonadota bacterium
GATTCAGCGAGCACACCTTAACAGAGCCAGAAGGCGATCCAGTTCTTCCGCAGAGAAATAGCTCAGCCTAATTTCTCCTTGAAAGGGCGGCTTATGATCTATCCGCATTTTAGTACCGAGGAAACGCTGCAATTCAGCTTCAATCGAACGCAATTCTGTATTCAGATCATCATCGATTCCAATTTTATCTGAGGGCCGGCTAGCTCTGCTTTCTTGCACCTCCAAAATAAGTTTAACCTGTTTCTCCGTTTCACGAACAGACCAGTTATTAAGCAGTAATCTTTCCCGCAACTTCAGTTGCTCTGAATACTCTGAAAGGCTGAGAAGTGCTCGAGCGTGTCCTGCACTCAAGCGACCCATTTCCAAATCTTGTTGAATTGCTTTCGGCAAGGCCAGTAAGCGAACCATATTCGCAATAGTAGACCTGTCTTTGCCAAGCTTCCTAGCCAATTCCTCCTGAGTTAATCCATGAAGCTGCATCAATTCATGGTAACATTGACCCTCTTCAATTGGGGTTAGGTCTTCTCTCTGAATATTTTCAAGGAGAGCAACCTCTAGGGCTTCGGTATCACCCAACTTTTTGATGATGACCGGTGCTTGAGTCTCTCCTGCCAGTTGCAGCGCTCTCCACCGCCTTTCACCAGCTACCAGTTCAAAGCAGCCTTCTAAGATTGGATGATTTCTTACGATCAGAGGCTGTAGGACTCCCTGTTGTTTTATGGACTGACTGAGTTCTTGAAGAGCTTTGGGGTCAAAATATCGGCGAGGTTGATGAGGATTCGGCTTGATGCGATCAATCGGAAGAAAACGCTGAGATTTTTGCTCACTCATTTTGAAGGTTTCTCAAGATGAACAAAATATTCAGTATTTTGACTTTTTTTCCCCTGAATACTGGACTCACAACTGCCAAGCATTTTGAAACCCAGCGAAGTTGCAGCCTCAATGATTTCATGAATCACTCTGGCATGAACGGCTTCTTCTTTGACTCTCCCCCCCTTGCCAACCTCTTTTCTACCTGCTTCAAACTGAGGTTTGACAAGAGCTAAAAGCTGGGAGCCTGTAGTCATCAGTTCATAAAGTTTTGGCAATATCAATCGGAGAGAAATGAAGGAGGCATCTACCACAACTAATTGAATGGGATCTGCTAGATTAACTGGGTCAAGATAACGTATATTTGTGCGTTCCCAGCTGACTACTCTTGGATCCTGTCGAAGTTTCCAAGCTAGTTGGCCATATCCGACGTCCACCGCGTAGACTTTCTGTGCTCCATGCTGCAATAAGCAATCTGTGAATCCTCCTGTCGATGCCCCCACATCCAGAGCAATTCGATCAGGGACTTCAATTTGGAACTCCCGAATAGCCCCAGCGAGCTTGACTCCACCTCGGCTAACATATGGATGATCCTGCGCTTGAACCACCAATTCTGAGTCCTGGTTAACGCTCTTGCCGGGTTTATCCACTCGTTCTGTGTTAACCAGAACCTTGCCTGCCAGAATCAAAGACTGAGCTCGCTCACGGCTTGGAGCCAGTTGACGCTCAACAAGCAACAAATCCAGCCTTTGACGAATAGCCATATGGAAGTTATTTGTCCACGAATTCTAGATCTGTAATCTCCACTTCAACTTTGCCTTTTGGAATCGGGATGACCAGAGAATCCCCGACCGTCTTCCCAATCAAGGCTCGAGCAATTGGGGAGTTGTAAGAAATTTTCCCTTTCTCGAGGTCGGCCTCATCTTCACCGACAATCTGGTAAGTTTTTTCCTCGTCTGTTTCAATATCGACATAAGTGACTGTAGCCCCGAAGATGACTTTTTCTCCGCTGAGACGACTTATGTCAATGACATTGCATTGTGCTAGCTTGCCATTGAGTTCCTGAATACGACCCTCCACGAATCCCTGGCGCTCCTTGGCCGCATGATATTCCGCGTTTTCCTTTAAGTCCCCGTGCTCTCTGGCGTCTGCGATTGCCTGAACGACTTCAGGTCGTACAACAGACATCAGATGCTTCAACTCCGTTTTGAGTTGTTCATGTCCCTGCTTCGTTACAGGGTACATTTGTTCCGACATGCTTGTTCTCCGAGATTGGAAAGAAAAATTTGAAATACGATAGTGAGTAAGTTGAATGGGTCAAGTTCTTCGCATCAAGCTAAATTCAGCAGTTGTGATCTGTTTTCTTGGGCTTGCCTTGATGATGGTTCCCTTTCAAGCCCGTGCTGATCTGAAATGCGCAGGGACTGCTCTGGCTGAATGGTTGGTCCCTGGATTAGGTTACGCAATCAATGATGACTACGACAAAGCGCTTATTTTTGGTGGATTGCGGTGGTGGGCCATCAATGGCTACATGCAATATTCAGATAGTGAAAATCTCCAAGCGTATCCTGATGAGGTTTTCAAAGAGACAAAGAATGAAGACGGGGAGGATGTCACTGACATTTATTTGAGTAAAGAAACTTATTATACAATGGCCTATTTGAGACTGTACACCAACATCAGCCTGATCACTATCTATGATTTCTACGATGGAGGATGTAAAGACAACACAGACACCTACTGGGAAATTTTCTCACCATTTCAGTTCTGGAAATTTGGAGATTCATATACCTTCTGGATTCCAACTGGAATCCAACTAGCGACACCTGGCGCATCTAATCTGACCTATCATGTTGATGCAGAACTGACACGAGAACAGATGCAGAGGATTGACTTCATCAACAGTCAATTGACCGGGGCTGGTGAGGAAATGTTTTTTCGGGGATTCATTCAGCGATCAATCTACAGAGGTTTAAATCGTAGTTTTAGTAAGGGTGCCGCACGATGGACAAGTATTTTTGTGGCTAGCAGTCTATTCGCTGTTGCCCACGATGGGTCAGGATTCAGTGCCAATCCTGGAGCAGCTTTCTTGGCCGGACTTTACCTAGGTACGGTATATCATCCTGCTCAGGGGGATTTTAATTTGACAGAAGCCATAGCCATTCACTCTTGGTGGAATTCTCTGATCAGTTATAAAAATTATCGAGATGCCACCTTTGTTGAACGAGCCGATGGGGAAACTGCAAAAACACTTCGGGTCAACAACTACCAGCCTTTGTTTGGATTTACCTATCGTTTTTGAGAGCAAATGGAATTCTCTTGGGAATTAGCAGAATCAATCCTGATTCTGCTGCTGGCAGGCTCGTTGGCTGGTATCATGGCTGGCATGTTGGGGATTGGAGGGGGAATCATTCTGGTGCCTCCTCTGGTCTTTGTGTTCGACCTGATGCAAGTATCTGAGGTGGTTATTCCCCACCTAGCAATTGGAACCTCGCTCGCAACAATCATTGCCACCTCGCTCTCCTCAGCAAAAGCCCATCTCAAGAGGGGTTCTGTTGATCAACAGCTACTCAAGTACTCGATCATCCCAACGTCTCTGGGAGCTGGATTTGGAGGGTTAGTAGCAGGCAGTCTCAGCGGAGGGGTACTAGCGATGATCTTTGGATTTATGGCCGTCGTTGTGTCCGTCAGGATGATGATTCCCAGCAAAGCCTCCAATGAGATTGATCACGAACCGAATAGATTTTTGATTGGAAATCTTACAGGACTTACAGGGATTATCTCGGCAATGGTTGGGATTGGAGGAGGAGCCATGAACGTTCCGTTGATGAACATGATGGGCATCAAGATGCATCAAGCGGTTGGAACTTCAGCTAGTATGGGTTTTGTGATTGCCCTTCCCGGAACCATCGGATTCATTGTCTCAGGTTGGGAAAATCCAAACCTACCTGAATTCTCTTTCGGCTTCATTCACTGGCTCGCTGCCCTTTGCATTTGTTTGATGACCGTAATCTTAGCTCCTCTCGGTGCAGCAATTTCCCATCGGTTAAATACCAAGAAGTTGAAACAGGTTTTCGGGATATTTCTGTTGGTCGTTGCGATGCGAACTCTTTGGCGACTTTGGTCCTAATGCCTTCGAAAGATCCACGTTATACAATCTCATGAATGAAAATTCGCCAGCAGCAAACGCTTTAAAGCTGATCGTCTTCCGAATTAACGAAGAGCAGCCGTTTTATGGGATTAATGTTTTTAAGACTTTCGAAATTCAGAGAGCAAAGCATTTCAGAATTAGTGAGGTTCCAAGGGCTAACGAGTATATTGAGGGAATTGTCTACATCAGGAATCAACCAGTACCACTAGTCAATCTTCCACGTTGGCTTAAAACTGAATTGAGTGAGCAAGAGGAGAGGAATTCTTCGATCATCTTCTGCAATTTCAATAACATTCAAATTGCGTTAAGAGTTGGAGGTATCCATCAAATTATCACGAGAGATTGGCAGGATGTCCTTCCTTTGAAATTTCATGAGTACATGCCAGTTGACCGAAATCTCAATTACACCCTGCTTGATGATGGGTCTTCAGTCTGTCTCATTCTTGATGTGGAATATTTACTCACAGAAGTTTTGCCTCATGAATTTTCAGAGATCCAAGAAGATGTTCAAAATTTACCTTTGAACAATGTCGAAATTCCAGAATCTCTAAAAAACGGGACAATTCTTGTTGCTGAGGACAGTCGCTCCGCCCAGTTGTATCTCAAAAATTTCTTCGAGAAGTTGAATCTCTCTTTCAAGATTTTTGAGCATGGGGGTCCTCTCCTGGAGTATGTCCAGGGAATTTCAGACCTCTCACAGATACCATTGATAATTACTGACATTGAGATGCCCATCATCTCTGGACATGAGGTCATCAGACAATTGAAGTCTGATTCTAGAACCAAGCACATTCCGATTTTAGTATTCAGTTCTATGACGAATGACCAAAGTCGGAAAGCTGTCAGGGAATTAGGCGCTGATGGGTTTGTCGGAAAGCGTAGTGTGGAACAAATGCTGAAACAGTTGGTTGCTACTGCCCGAATACCCTTGGCATCATCATTTTCTTAATTCTTTCAGAATAGTATTCTCACAAAATTTGCTTTAATACCCAATTAAGTTTTACTTTTCTCACATTTCTTAAATTGAAAGGTATAAAAATAAGAAAGTCACCTGCCTGAGTAGGCTTTCTGATCCTTGGGGCTAGATGTTTTGGGTATTGCTGTAGTCTGGACTGTCAGTTCGAAAAATTTACGGCCAGCATCGTCTCATCTTTGCCGATTAGCATCAAAGGAAGCCATGAAAATTGCCATCGTTGGTTCGGGAATAGCCGGACTAACAGCTGCCTACCGCCTGCATCCTCATCATCAAATCACTCTTTTTGAAGCTTCTCCCAGACTAGGTGGGCATTCCAATACTGTTACAGTAGATCTTCCTGAAGGCAAAATTCCTGTTGATACGGGATTCATTGTATTTAATGACTGGACTTACCCCAATTTTATTTCATTGATGAAAGAGATAGGAATCGAGGGTAAAGCTACTGAAATGAGTTTCAGTGTCAAAGACGAGCAGAGAGATTTTGAGTATAACGGGCACACACTAAATACTCTTTTTGCACAGAGGAGAAATCTTGTGAGGCCTGCGTTTTGGGGGATGCTCAGGGATATTGTCCGCTTCAACAAAGAGGCAAAGGAACTGCTGGAGAGCAATCAAGATGATCTTACCCTCGGAGACTTTCTCAAGGAGAGGAGATATGGCGATTTATTCTGTGATCATTACATCATCCCAATGGGTGCAGCGATTTGGTCTACGAGCACCGAACAAATGTTGGATTTTCCCATCAAATATTTTGCACGCTTCTTTGAAAACCATGGGCTTCTAAACGTAGTAAATCGACCTCAATGGTATACGATACCTGGGGGCTCTCAGGAATATGTCAAGAAGTTGAGTTCTTCATTTGTTGACAACGTTCGGCTCAACACCCCAGTGATGGAGCTTCGTAGAAAACCAAATTTTGTTGAGATTTTTTCTGCAGTTGGCAAAGAGCGC
>CAJXNF010000201.1 GCA_913056375.1 uncultured Pseudomonadota bacterium
CGCTGAAGGTTCGTACCAACGAATTGTTTCCAATGTAAGAACCTTCTCCAATGAAGCACGGACCCTTGAGTACTGCACCACTCTCAATCACAACATTTCGCTCAATCACCACCGGCCCTTCCAGCTGAACGTTCCCGGCCAATCTAGCGCTTTGGTGAATATGTGCTGTGCGCCAGGCACTCATCATCATCTGGTTCGCTTCTAGGATGTGCCATGGGTAGATCACATCAATCCAGGTACCCTCCCAGAGATCTGCCTGCAAGCCATCACTTTGAACCAGATATTGGTAACACGCTTCAATACTTTGATCATGCTGGCGCAGTAGGTCAAAGATTCTCGGCTGTAGAACAAATCCACCGGCAAAGACATAATTGCTTTGCATGCGTCCCTGGGGCTTCTCAATGAAGCGGCGGATCTTCATCTCATTGTCTAGGTAGACATTACCGTATTCGTTAGAATTGCGAGGCAGGGTTACCAACGCAACCTCTCGGCCTGTTTCAGCGAAAGCTCGTAGTAGTTGGGGAACAGGATTTCCATCCGCCAGCACATCTCCATAGACCAGTAGAAAAGGCTGTCGCTTCAGGTAGGGTTCGCAGCAGGAGAGCGCATGACCAATACCTAGTAGTTCTGGCTGTTCCACGTATTCGAGGCTCATTCCGAAGTCGCTTCCATCCCCAAAATGATCTCGCAGAGCCTGCTGCTCATGGTGCACTACGACCAAGGCCTCATGAACTCCAGCGTTGTGCAACCCATCAAGAATACTCTCCAGGATGGGGCGGCCTGCAATTCGAATCATTGGCTTGGCACGAGTCGCTGTAAACGGCAGCAACCGTGGGCTATAGTTTGCTGCCAGAATCACCGCTTTCATGAAGACTCCGTAAGAAGGAAAGGTTGCAGGTGCTGCTCCAGCACAGACAACACCTGCTCAACATTCAAATTACTGGTATCCACCAAGATCGCATCAGCTGCTTTACGCAGGGGTGCTTCGCTACGATTGCGATCCTGCTCATCTCGTTGCTTCAGGGCCTCCAAGATCTCCTCGAAACGAACACTGGGGTCCTTGGCCTGTAATTCGGCAAAGCGTCGACGGGCTCGAGTCTCTGGACTGGCTTCAACGAAAAACTTACAATCGGCCTGTGGCAAAACCACGGTACCAATGTCGCGTCCTTCTAGCACAGCCCCTCGGTAGACACCCCCAATTTTTGCTTGCTCCACCAACTGACGCTGCTGAAACTTGAGTGCCTGCCGAATCGGCACAAAGCGGCTCACCTGAGAGGCTAGTGCTGAAACCTCCTCGGTACGAATCGCGGCGCTAATCTCTTCACCATCACAAAACACTCGTCCATCTGCTTCCAGCACAATCTGCGTTTGTTCACCAAGCTCCTGCAATGCCCCCTCGTTTTCCGGCTTGTCCAGACGGTTCCACTTCCAAGCCAAGCAACGAAACATTGAACCGGTGTTGACATAGAGCAACTGATTGCGTTCAGCCAATTGACGCGCCAGCGTACTCTTGCCAACTCCTGTAGGACCATCTAACGCCACAATCACAAAAGCCATGCAATCCCTTCCTACTTACCTTCCAATCGCTGCAGAGCATTGGCTGCAGCCTGCTTCATCTGCGGATCACTTAGCTCATTGCTGATCTTACTGTAGATCGCCTTTGCGTCATTGATCCGTCCCAAGGCCTCGTAGCTCAGTCCCATTTGCTGCCAGGCTGTGAACTTTTGATTTTCGTTCAGCCCTTCCGCATGGAAGTAGGTTAGTTGCAAGTAAGCAGCAACCGAACGTTCATGAGCTTTCAGCGCAGCCGCAGCTTCTCCACCTAACAATAGTGCTTCTCGCTGGATCAATGGATTTTCACTGCGACGCAACTGGGCAGACCAACTCTCTGCTTGTTCCCAGGCTCCAGAAGCACCAAGTCTTCCAAGATTCAAATGTTCCTTGCCAATGCGGAGCATCCGCTGTTCACGGGCAGCCTGATCCGGCTCAAGATTATTGCGTAACCGATCCTCCCATAGTCGAATCAAGCCCTGCCGATGCGGAATTGTTCTCGTGGGTTCTCCCACGTACTCGTAGCGCTCAACCAACCAATTCCGAATCTGCTCTTCTTGCTCCGGTTTGAAACGAGTATCCTTCAAATAAATTTCTGAACGCTCTGTAAAACGCACATCCTTCAACCCGTAGTACAAGCGCAAAATCGCCAGCTTGGCCTCAATTCCCCAAGTAGGATTCAGAACATTTTGTAGTGAACGCTCATACGCTGGCAGGGCTTTCAGTGGATCCTTGATCTGTTCGTATGCCTGACCACGCCGGAAGTGTAACTCAGCCTGGTCCTTGGGATCTTTCATCTGAGGCAGCATCTGCAGAGCTTTTTCCAGAAAGCCTTCCCAAAGCTCCAACTCCCACAACAGGCTCAATTGTAGTTGCTGCATCTCCAGATCAAGGATTTCCGGATGGCTAAGCAGAACTTGCAGGGCCTCTTCACGACGATTCAAATCACGTAGCAATAGCACCTGCTCAATCAACAGATCCTTGTTCAAAGCCTCTGGATGAGCCTTGAGCAGCGCGTCCAGTTCTCTCAGTGCCTCTTCTGGAAGCTCCAAGCCACGATAAATCGCAACCAACCACTGCCAGGCACGAACCTGATAGCGTGATGGTGGCTCCGCATCTACTAGAGTCTTCGCTTCTTTCTGGGCCTCCAGCCACTCTTCATTCAGCATGGACAAGCCGATGCGGATCAGCGCTTTCTCTTCCTCACGGCCTGCCTCTACTGGAACCTGCCGGAGTGTCAGGCCGATTGCACGACGCTGATTCTCATTGCGCTTCGGATCCTCTAGAGCTGCTTGCCAGAAGTAGCAATCACCTAACCGAGCTGACTCCACAAACTCCTGAGTCACCTGCTGACAGCGTTCCAGACCTCGTTTTGTCTGACCTTCTGACAAATCCAGATAGGCGAGACGATAAATAACCTCTCCCTTCAGAGAGGTCGCCAAATCAGGAGAAACCAGCAGTTCCTCAAAGATTTGACGGGCCTGCTCGGGCTTCCCCGTTTCCTGAAGCGCCTGGGCTCTTAACAAGCGAAATTCCTCTACCCTGGAGCGTAGCGCAAACTCTTCAACAGGCAGCGGGAAATCTAACAAAAACTCCCACCATCCCCAGGATGCAGCATGCCACATCGCTCGATAGGCCCCTTCACGACGTAGCTCTCGCTGACGCAGAGCGCGCATGGTTCGACGAACTTCCTTCTCGTCTTGTTTTCGTAGTGCTAATTCCAGTTGGAGCAGAGACAACTGATCTTCATCGCGTAACCCCCGCTTCGCCAAGGCCTGAACTTCTTGATCTAGTGTTTCCCAATCCTGCTGCTGCCAGCGACACCAGGCTGACATGACAGCAATTTCCTCGATTTCAGAATAATTATAGTATTTTTCAAAATACTCTTCTCGTAATCGTAGGACGGGATTGCAGTTTGCCCGTTCGTACTGATAGGAGGCTTCTTCTGCAACAAAACGAACCAGATTTTGTGCGTTGCCAGGATCCTGACGCAGTTGTGTAAAAATCGCTGTGACTTGGGCGGGCTTGGTCTGGGCTGCGCAATAGAGTTCGATGCGGGTTCCTTCCCGCAGATACTCTTTGCTAGCTTGCCCAATATCTCGCAATCGACCCAACCACACCTGGCTCTCCGCACAATCCCCACGCCTTGCCGTCAGCCAAGTCAATGTTAGGTAAGCTGCAGATCTCAATCCGGGCACTTGTTCTGAATCAGTTTGTAGCCAACCTTGTAGGTCATCTACAGCAGCCTTGAATTCTCCAAGCTGAGTCCTAGACAAGCCCAACCAGAATCCTGATGGTTTAGCCCAACGACTGTTCGGCTTCTTATCGATGATTTCGTAGAACCGATCTCGTGCCAGCGCAAAGTCGCCATTCTGGAAACTCTCCAGCGTGGTCTCGAAGTATCGACCGATCTGATCGAAGAAGCTGACTTGCAAGGGCTCTCGACTGAGTGGACTGAAGTCAGGCAATGGTGGAAGAGAGACCGAACGACCCAGCTTGGGCGTGTTCAAAGAAAGATCTTGTTGGAAGGGAGCGATCTCACCTAGCGGGAAAGACCCGTAAGGGGTCTGTACTTGATCTGAAGGAGTGGCCAAGGCGCTTAGAGTGGTCAAACAGAATCCACACCCTAGTATAGCTCCTCGGAGCCAGCGTACAAGAACTGCCATGTTCATCCGGACGCTGCCGCGACGTCATCTCGAAATTTCCGTAGATCGTCTACGGTTTGATCCAGATTTTCTGCCGAGAACTCGGCCGCGTAGTGATAATTTTTCATTGAATTGTAGTAACGTGGGTCGTAGTAGTCGTTCAATAAGATCGCTACCAACTCACGCAACCGATTTTGCCGCAAACAGTCGCGCAGATGATCCACCAGCTGCCGACCTAATGCCATGCGCAGGGACTGCAAGATCTGGTCAACTTCTGCAACCGTTGCTTCATCTTCAACACGGTAATCCGCTAGAGTCCTATCGATTCGTGTCTCTAGTGAGGCATGCAGCAGGACTTTCTGACCTTCCTGCATTGCCTTGGCCAGCGTTGTTGGGATGAACACCGGACCGACCTTGCGGCTCTCTCCTTCGATGAAAAATGGACACTCCGTTGGGAGAGCGAGCTTTGCCTGGTGCAGTAGTCCCTCAAATTGCCGCTGAGTTCGTGGATGCCGGTGGATGCCACCAAACAACGAACTTCGGTGCTGTGCCAAGCCTTCCAGGTCCAGATGATCTGGCAGCTGTTTCAACAATAGCGTCTTGCCTACCCCGGTGGGACCGTGTAGCACGATCAGGGATGGCGACCACTGTTCAAGGGCTTGCAGAACCTGTTGGCGATAGTGTTTGTAGCCACCTCGCAGTTGTTGTGCGTTGAAACCTTCGCTGTTGAGCAGACGCACTACAGAAGCGGAACGCATTCCACCACGCGCACAGTAAACGATCAGTGGTTGTTTCTGCCAGGGCTGAAAACTTTCCACCAATTGCTGCACACGCGGCTCGA
Organism: uncultured Pseudomonadota bacterium; assembly: GCA_913056375.1. Lineage (GTDB taxonomy): Bacteria > SAR324 > SAR324 > SAR324 > NAC60-12 > JCVI-SCAAA005. The sequence goes on from CAJXNF010000201.1 coordinate 5,038, forward strand.
CATAGCGCAGCCCTGCAGCCATCGCGGACTCCGGACTGACTTGCTTGTAAAGTGTCCCGATCGTAGATCGTTCAAAATGGTCAAACAGCGGTTGGTTGAAAGCCCCAGGGATGTGTCCCTGGGTGTATTCTTCGGCGGTACGGACATCGAACAGAGGCAGAGGAGAGAGAAATGGCAGCTCCGACACAGCGAGAGATGGACAGGGCCCCTGCAGAAACTGCCCTGGAGGAACCTCAGTCACTGGCAGCCTTTGCCTCCTCCTCTGTTGGCTTCTCTGCATCAGGTGGAAGTAGCCCGTGTAACTGACGAACCCGATTCTCGATCACCTGGGCGATCTCTGTGTGCTCTGCCAGAAAACGAATTGCGTTGTCTCGGCCCTGTCCCAGGCGTTCCTTGTCGAAGGAGAACCAGGTCCCGCTCTTCTGTACGATGTTGCCTTCTGTTGCATAGTCGAGAATCGTACCCAAGTGAGAGATTCCCTCTCCATAGATGAGGTCGACTTCCGTATTGCGGAAAGGAGGAGCTACCTTATTTTTGACGACCTTGACCTTGATCCGATGACCACGGACTTCTTCACCTTGCTTGATCTTGGTTGTGCTGCGGACATCCAGACGCACACTTGCATAGAATTTGAGCGCGTTGCCTCCGGTGGTTGTCTCTGGATTGCCGAACATCACTCCAATTTTGGAGCGCAACTGATTGATGAAAATGAAGATCGTGTGCGACTTGGAAACCGAGCCCGTCAGTTTACGCAAGGCCTGTGACATCAGGCGGGCATGGAGCCCCATGTGAGAATCACCCATGTCTCCATCCAGTTCACCCTT
>CAJXNF010000202.1 GCA_913056375.1 uncultured Pseudomonadota bacterium
TTGTCCGTCGTTTGAGGTCTCGGGGGTCTTCGGCGGCCTCCAGGACTGGATGGGATGCCCTGACGTCAGCGCTTGAGAACAAGGGCGACCTAAAACGGTGGTCCATCAAGAACACAGCTGGCGGTCTGATTGTGACCACGGCCTGCGAACAGATCGTGGTGCACGGCATCACATGGCCAGCAATTGCCTTGTGTTTTGTCGGAATCCTCCCCCTTGCGCTTAGTATGTTTGACAGATGAACGATGGGGGCGACATCATAGCGCTAAACCTTGTATGGTTAGGCTGGGAGATGGCACGATGGCAGGAGGTTATTGACTGGACGCTGAGCCTCGCCGGTGCCTGCACACTGCTCGCTATAAACGTCGTCAGGCTGCGCAAGATGCTCCGTCAACGGCGCGATGTTGATAACGGCTGACCGAAAAAATTTTTTTAGAACCTCGTAACTCAGTTAAATCACATGGAAGTGGTAAGAAACGATGTTTCCAATCACTTATTGTCGTCAACGATCAAAAACAAAAAGTTTTTTTCGAATTATTGAAAAAATTTTCCCCTGACTTTTTAAAGTTTTTCTCTACCATGGATGACAAAATGAAGTTGAACAAATTTCTTATGGAGACGAACATCAAGACGAAGAAGGACTTGTAATAGAATCAGAACAGGAAATTTCCCAAGAAGCAAAGGATCTTCAAGATTTAGAATCTCTTGAGAGTTCTAATCCCACACTGACTATTCCAGATAAGGTTTCAGAACCATCCTCAGAAGAGGAAGAAAATTCAACTGATCCACAAAATGAACAATCTGCTGCCAATCTCCAGTTCCTCCAAGAGCGCTACAATCGAATTGCTGATGCTGCTCTAAGAGAGGGTAAATTAGAGCTAGCCAAGGACTGCTATGATAGCTTGGCAAAAATATTAAGACTGATGAAATAATTTGCTAGTATCGGAATCACCGTAAATTCTTTGATGACAGCAATCCGCTTCTGTTGCAGAATAATTATCATCTCTCAAAAACCATTGAACTGAAGCGGCTTAGATGTCTGACCTGACGATCCCCAAAAACCTTCTCGAAAAAAAAGAGAAGACCTACCCAGTCCAGATCACAACCCCTGCTGAAAAAATCACTGAATTCACCTTACAGTTAGATGCTGGATTAGCGCGGACAAATGATACAGCTAACAACGAAGCTGCCCGCTTGCAGGCTCAAGCGCGCCTATTATTAGAGCAAGCACAGCTGATAGAATGGCAAGCTGACATTCGTCAGAAAATTCGATCTTCAAGCATTCGATTCAAACCAGCAGTCCATCAGGATTACTATCTTTATGAAAACTCTGGTGATCCTCAATTAACAATGATTTCTCCTGATGAGTGGGCTGGACCTTCTCCGTATGGTGCATGCCTGGCGAAAGTTCGACAATTAGGGGATCTGACTTGGGACGTCCAACACCCTTGAATTCCTGATGCAAAACCTTCGGAAAAGACGCATAGAAAAAGTCCTCGTCGAAAATGATTTATATTTGCTGTGGAAGGACGGAATGGAAGCTCGGCTCTCCTATTTCGATTTGAGAGATGCCTGTCCATGCGCACTTTGTGTAAACGAACTCACAGGTGAGAAAATCTTGAAATCCTCCGATATTCGTCAAGACATTCAGCCATCGAGAAGTGAATTCGTTGGAAATTATGCACTAAGGTTCTACTGGAATGACGGACATGACTCAGGCATTTATAATTTTCGAATGCTCCGTGAATTGTGTGAGCATACTCTTTCCAAATCCTGAATCATCGAAATACTATGCAGGAACTCAAAATAAATTTATTAGCCGAAGGGCTCAGGATCGTAATAGTTGCGTCAAGATTTAACGAAATGATCGTCGACCGACTCATCGAAGGCGCATCAGACACTTTCCGGCAATTTGGTGGTAGTCCGGATGAGCTACTGCTTACGAGAGTTCCAGGTGCTTTTGAAATTTCAACTGCCGCCCGTCAATTTGCAGAAACCGAAGCCTATGATGCAATTGTTTGTTTAGGAGCTGTCATTCGGGGTGCAACTTCGCACTATGATCACGTTTGTTCGGCCGTGACCAGCGGAGTGGCCGCAGTAGGTGCAGACACAGGCATTCCCACAATCTTTGGCCTGCTCACTACAGATACGATTGAACAAGCGATTGAACGATCAGGGACAAAGGCAGGAAATCAAGGAAGATACGCAATGCAAGCTGCCATAGAAATGGCAAACCTGACTAGAGCCATTTCAGCCCGACATGATTAAGCGTTTAGAAATTGAGGACTCATGTCACAGCTCTTCAATTATTCTGATGCCAGAACCAGAATTTAAATTTTGAGTCAGGCCATGTCCCAAACATTTTGACCATTAGCCAAATTACTAAGAAACCAAACAAGAAACGTCCCACCAAAATTCCAACCCAGTCAGCTCCCAGCAAAAGCATCAGTAGTGTATCTTCAATCGCACTGTGGCAAATACTCATGAGGGCAAGGGAGAAGTAAACATCCTTCATACTCAGCAATCCTGAGCGAGCTTCTCGCAAGATTAACCCACCACCATAGGCCAAGCCCAGCGTCACTCCGATAACAGTTAAATTGGTGGCTTCCCTTCCGATCCCTAGCGTTCGAAGAATTGGTGCCAGCAGGGACTGTAAATACCCGGTCAATCCCGTTTCATCAAGAAACTTCATCAGGGCCACCAGAGCAACCAAGATGACGAAGATCCAGAAAAGATTCTGAACTTCATTCCAGGCCCAGTTCATCAACCCAGGCTCTACTGGACTCGGTTCCCAAACCAATTGGGCAGTTTGTTGATTCCAATCCAGAGCACCCTGAATCACAAACAGCAAGTATCCGTAGACGATCGCAACTCCCACTCTCAGCAAGGCCATGCTCCAAAGCCGAGGCCCTGCTTTCTGAACAATTCTAAGCTCCACCGGCAAGTTGTGAGCAATCAACATCATTGACGTGAGGACCGTCACCTGAGCGATACTTAGTGGGTCAGCTTCCCCGATCAAGCTGATGTAGACCAGCATGGCCGCGTAGAAATTTGAAAACAAAGCTGTCGCCCACACCAAGCCTGTGTATCCGGGCAAACCAAGCAGTTGCATGACCGGTGTTAACCAGTCTCCGAGTATAGTAATCGCGCCAAATTCCTGAAGAATCTTGACAACAATCACCACCGGAATCATCAACTTGAAAAGCTCAAAGCTGATCTCGAGCGAATCTTTCCAGATAGTTTTTAGAACGTTTCCCCAGCGCGAATTTGCAATCAAGTCCAGCCACCATCAACAACCAGTTGTTGCGCTGTGATCATGCGGCTAGCATCTGAAGCCAAAAACAGCGTAGCTTGCGCTAAATCTTCTGGTTGAACATGATCTGGCAAACATTGACGCTCTTCTAATTGTTTCAGCCCTTCTGGCGTAACGTGAAGCGTCAATTGTCTCTCGGTCATGACCCATCCCGGAACAAGCATATTGACTCTTACTCGATCTGCTCCACCTTCATTGGCCAGAGATCTTGTGAATCCCCAAACCGCTGATTTTGCCGTGGTGTAAGCTGGCATCCCCGTTTGCTTAAGCATCCAGGATACAGAGCCATAGTTGATGATGGATCCACCACCATTTTCCTTCATCTGTGGCAGAACGGCCTGAGCCGTAAAAAAGAAGTGCCGTAGATTGGTAGCCATGCGCTCATCCCAATACTCTGGGGTCACATCTTCAAGCTTATGCCGGGTGTCATTGGCTGCGTTATTGACCAATACCTGGATTGGGCCATGCTGAGCGTGGATTTCACGAATCCAGCCCTGCAATTCGTCAATCTTCAGCAAATTGATCGCTTTAAAGGTCGGGATACTTCCCCCAGCATTTGATAAGTGCTGGCAAAGGTCTTGAGCAGCTTCAGCGTTCAAATCCACGAAAAAAACTTCTGCATTTTGAGCACAAAACGCTTCCACAATGGCTTTGCCGATACCACTTGCACCGCCAGTGATAAACACTCTCTTGCCCGCAAGATCTGAGTAAATTGGATTGGTCATCAGTTCCGGAATATTTGGTGTTGGAAATTTCAATAAGTGGCTCGCCCACCCGAGAGATCAAAGGCGGCTCCAGTCGTAAAGGAATTCTCTTCAGAAGCAATCCAGCAGACCATTGCAGCAATCTCTTCAACTTGAACAAAACGGCCTCTAGGAATCTTTGCGAGCATATACTGAATGTGTTCCTCACTAATTTGCTCAAAAATCCTTGTTCGGGCTGCGGCCGGAGTGATGCAATTGACAGAAATATTTAAGTCAGCGGTTTCTTTGGCGAGTGATTTCGTCAAGGCAATCACACCCGCTTTGGATGCGGAATAAGCCGAAGCATTTGGGTTCCCTTCCTTACCAGCTATGGAGGCAATATTGACAATTCGTCCATAGTTTTGCTGACGCATACCCGTGATTACGGCCCTACACACATAAAAAGTTCCGGTCAAATTGATATCCAGAGTTTTTTTCCATAGGGTCAAATCGTAGTTTTCAACAGTCGCAGTATCTCCAGCAATTCCCGCAGAGTTAACCAACACCTCTGCACCACCTAATTTATCTTTCGTGGAATCCCACGCACTGTTAACAGAATCCAAATCAGACACATTGACTTGAATCGGAACAACCTGTCCTTCGGGATATTCAGATGCAACCGTTTCGGCAAGGCTAGCATCCATGTCCCAAATTGCGACCTTTGCACTCCCTGCCACAAGCCGATCCACAATCGCCCGTCCAATTCCTTGGGCACCACCTGTCACAATCGCCCGTTGGTTCGTAAAATCGTAATGGTTCCTCGCCATAAATACTCCTATTGGATGAGATTCAGACTTGAGCCCTAAATTCGCCTCAAGAGACACTGAAATGAAGTTGAATGAGGACTTGGCAAGATTTCAATTGCCGTGTATGTTTGCGAATTTAGTCAGATTATCTGAAAAATTTACAAAAAGGTTTTAGCATCTCTGAAATCAGAGATTCTGCAAGCCATCAAAAAAATCCACAAACGACCTAAACTAATTCAAGGCGAACATTGAATGATGAGTTCTTATAGAGTATTGAGCCCCGACATTCAATACACTGATGGAGGTACCCCAGAGAGAGAGGTTGCTGCCAACCATCTGGAGCTTGATCTCTTCCGGTGGGAAGAAGAGGTTCCTGCTGAAGCGTTTGCTGAATATTTTGGTCTCTTGGTCTGGCATATCGCAACCATCGACGCCAACTACATGGACCAGCTGAAAAGTTGTCGCATCATCGTTCGCTGTGGGGTGGGTTTCGACAATGTTGACCTGAAAGCAGCAGCAGAAAGGGGCATTGCTGTTTGCAATACTCCCGACTATGGAACCAGCGAAGTTGCCGATCATACGATTGGTATGATTCTCTCGTTGGAGCGACAATTCGTTTCCTATCATAACTCTGTACAGAATGACCCCTTCAAGAATTTTAGTCATTTGAAGGCTCCCCCTGGACGAAGGCTCCGTGGCAGAAGTATCGGGTTATTGGGCATGGGACGGATAGGCACTGCCACCGCGCTCAGAGCAAAAGCCTTTGGAATGCGAGTGGTAATCTACGACCCTTATTTGCCTAGGGGTCAAGAAATTGCGGTCGGAGTTGAGAGGGTTGAGAGTCTTGAAGAACTTTGTAGCCAGGTCAGCATCCTAAGCATCCACACACCTCTGACTGAAGAAACTCAGGGATTAATCAATGAAAAATTACTGCGGTTGTTGCCCAAAGACTCGATTCTGATCATTACAGCGAGGGGGCCTATTCTTGATTTAGATGGGGTTTATAATGTCCTCAAAGATGGATATCTTCGTGCGGCAGCGATCGAC
>CAJXNF010000203.1 GCA_913056375.1 uncultured Pseudomonadota bacterium
GGAAGCGTTTCTCCATTCCAGCTTGCAAGCCTGCATCAAAACCTTCCTGATATCCTTGTTCTTTGACCTTATCCGCTTCTAAATGGGCTTCTCTGAGGACGGCCTGCCGTTCGTCCTCCATAGTTTGCTTTAGTGTGAGTGCTTCTTGCTTGAACTGCTCTGCCTCCAGGTTAGCTTTCTCAGTCTTCAGCAAAAGTTGCTGTTTATAAAGCTGAGCCCCCTCCCGAATTGACTTGGCAAAAGCTTCTGCATCCGTCAGTAGCGAGTTCTCCCGGATGAAGTTGTCTGTTGCAAAAACACTCGCCAACTCTTGCTTTTCCTCGTCTGAATAAGACTCCTCTCCAGTATCCAACTCACCAAAAGCGGAACCATGCGAGGATTCCTGGTAAGAGGCGTCATAACCCTCAAAGTATTGGATGGCTTCAAATTCTTTCCCCTTGGCAAGATGCTCAGGGACTTCACCGGTTGGTACTGGAGGAGGAGCTACGTCAGGTTTACGATGAGGACGGCCTGGTTCTTCACTTTCAACATCCTCATCAAAACTGGGTAGCGTAAATTGCTCAAGGGCCTCTGGTGAGCTCATAAGACAGGAGTTATTAGTGGGAAAAGTGAGAGAGAACGGCAGGGATTCCAAGACAGCCACCAAGACTGTCTTGGTGTATTACTTCTTGTCGCGCAGCCAGGTACGTACGAGGCCTGCGGTCTTGATCGGATCTCCCTTGGCCATCTCGAGAATTTTTTCGCGGGGAGGTAGTCCAGATTCGCGTTCGGTTGGAATCTCGAGTTCCTCGCCTTCAAGTTCACCAATGGTTGCCGGCAGGCCCATCAGCAGATCAAGATCTGCAGGCTTAGTGCTCAAGCGCTGAACCATCGGGCGGATGACCAACATGATCAATGCTAGTACAGCGGCACCTAAAGAAACGTAGCGGATGAGATCCAAAATGAACTGGTTGCGAACTCGGGTCGCTTCCAGTTCAGCTGCCTTATCTTCTTCAACAGCCTTACCAAACGGCATGTTGACCACAGAAACTCGGTCTCCACGTGATTCACTGAAACCAATGGCGTTACGAACCAGGCTCTGAATTTCTTCTTTTTCGTTTTCTGACCAAGGAATGTTGTCTCGTCCAATGTAGTTACCACCCTCATCAAGAATCTGTGGACGCTTATTATCTAGCAATACCGAAACTGTTAATCGCAAAACCTGCCCAGACGCAGTTTCTTTAACTATCTCACGTCGGGATGTTTCATAATTTCTTGTGGAATTCTTCTTGGCAAATTCAGAAACAGTTGCCGCCTCACGACCCGTGGCTTCTGGAAGATTAGTAGTGACACCAGCAGGACCAACAGGAATAGAGCGTGTTCCAGTCGAGGCTTCATCCACCAGTTGCTCACTGACAACGCTAGTCTGATCAGGATCAATCAATTGCTCACGAATTGTCTCGCGGTCGAATTGGAGCACTGCGTTGACATTGACTCGCACCCGGTCTTCTCCAACAACCTCTTCCAACTGGGCAATCACTTTCTGCTCCAGTTCCATCTCTAGGCGTCGCTTGTAGGAATAGTGTTCGTCCAAGCGTCCACCAACAGTCTGGTCGTCCATTCCCTCAGTCAACAAGCGCCCTTTCTGATCAGTAACTCTGACCCGACGAGGCTCCAAACCTTCGACCGCACCCGCAACCAAATGAACGACAGTTTCAACCTGTTTTTCTGAAATACCCTGAGATTTAACGGTTAGAGCTACTGAGGCTGAAGCTTCTTCTTGAGAATCTGAGAACAAGGTTTTCTGCGGAACAGCTAGTGAGACTTTAGCCCGATCAATGCTCTCAATCATACCGATCAGGCGCGCCAACTCGCCCTCTTGGGCAATCCGATATTTGACCTGCTGCTGAAACTCTGTTTCGCCCAGCGCTGGCTGTTCAAAAAGATCCAGAAAGCCAACACCACCACCTGGTAGTACCTTTTCGCTGGCCAACGTCAAGCGAGCTTGGTCAGCCATTTCTGGATGCACCATAACAGAGTTCCCACCAGGACCGAGCAGGTAAGGAATCTGATTTTCTTGAAGCTTTTGTACGATGCGTGCGGCGTCCTGAGTCTCTAAATTTGAGTAGAGCGGAGCCCAGCTATCTTGGTTGGAAATGATGATGATTGAGACCATCCCGACTAGGACGATCAGCAGCGATACCAGAACGGTGACCCGTTTGGCGATACTTAAGGAACCGAAAAAATCTTGAAACTGGAGTCTTACGTCGCCTAGAACGCCGGCCTGCTCTGCCATCTAAAGTGCCTTGAGCGGATATACTACAATAGAAAATTGATCGAAGACTTGTTTACAGTTCTTCGCAATACGTGATTGTTTTCAGGAAAGTCTTACATGTCGGCGATGAACGCCCTTATTTACTCAGTTGTGCGTGCGATGCCAGCAAAATTGATTCCACCGTCTGCTTTCAAACAGTTCTACAGGAGCGATAACGAGTAGATCAGACCTGCATCCGCATAACTTCTTCGTAAGCTGTTGTTAGCTTGTTGCGTACCTGCAGCAGTAGTCGCAGTGAGATTTCTGCCTTCTCCATGGCAATGACAGTTCCGTGGATATCTTTCTCAGAGGCTGTCAACAACTCTACTTGCTTCTGCTCAGCTTCCTGATGCTGACGATTAACTTCCATCAGCATTCGTTCAAATGTTTGTCCAATGTTGGCGCCAGATTCAGCGACGCTGGGTCGGGACGGATCGGGCAGTAGGCTTTTGCCCTGCAAACTGGAGAGTGAATCAGGAGGCAATTTCATAGGTTCTGATTAATAGAGTAAAACCAAGAAGTGGCAAGAGTTTCGGGCAAAAAATTCCGCTCTTTCAAACACTTTCTGCAGAGCGTAGATGTCGATAAAGTTTTTGTAGAGACTGCTGCACTTCCATTGCTCGCTCATACATGCTGCGTGCTTGTCGCACTTCTGCTTGCAGATTTGCACTACTGTGAAGGCCGTCTAATACTGAATCCACATCCTTGCCAAAGTTATCGACAGAACTGAGGGCTTGCTGCATCTGCTGCTGGAAGGGTCTCTCTGTTGTCACAGCAGCCTGGGTTGGACGCATGGGAACAGTGAGTTTATTATCCAAGGCGGTTGGCTTCTGCACGTTCATGGGCCCTCCTGAATGGCCACCGAGGTCAAGCAACCAAAATCTTAGGCGTTTCGTCCGAGATCAAGGGCTGACTGAACCATGTTCTTAGTTGCATTGAAGGCCGCAGTGTTGGCCTCGTAGGAACGGTTTGCGGACATTAAGTTGACCATCTCTTCCATGATGTTCACGTTGGGCATCTCCACATAGCCCTCTTCGTTGGCGTCAGGATGTCCCGGCTCAAATCGAAGAATTGGTGGTCGCTCATCCTGCACAATGCCCACAACTTTTACCTCAGTTGAAGTGCTGACAGAACGATCTTGAGAGAGCAATTCTTCTTCAAAAGTTCGATCGTTCGCCACGGATGCCAGAATTACTTCCCGACGTCGGTAAGGCCCTCCCTGAGGAGTACGAGTTGTCTCAGCGTTGGCGATATTTTCTGAGATTGTATTAACACGCTGCCGCTGGGCAGTCATCCCAGATACGCTAGTATTGAATGCGGATAGAAAACTCATTATTTGGTCTCACTGATGGCAGTTTTAAGCATCCGGAACTGATGAGAGAGCATCCGAATCGATGCATTGTACATCAGTTGGTTCTCAGCCATCTTGGCCATTTCTTTGTCCAAATCGACTGTATTTCCGTCAAAATCAGCGAAGGGGGTCGCACTACGAATTCGCTGTCCTTCGACCGTATCCAGCAAGGGCGCATCGTTTCCATCTAGATGCCGCTCATCTGTTACTTTCAATGGACCCGGCGTCTCTGCTTCTAGAGCTGCCACTAACGAATTCTCGAATACTAAATCTTCAGCTTGGTAGCCGGGGGTATCCAAGTTCGCAACGTTCGAAGAGAGCAGTTTGTGTCGCTCGGTACGCAGATCTAAAGTTTTCTGCGCAAGTAATTGGGCGGTATCGTTGAACAAAGACATGAATTACTCCGAACAGGCTGAAAAAAAGCTTTATAATTGGATGCAATTCCAAGACCAGCACCTGAACCCACTCCGCTTTGTTTCTGACTTCGCTGACAGTATCAGGTAGTAGGAACACCATTGCTTTTAAGTCTCATCAAACAAAAAGTTGAGGGGCACTAAAGCCTCTTGATCAGAGGATACCGTGACCAAAACTACACGATTACTCTATGCCTATTCCTCAATAAGCTATTTAAACTGTGATTGAGCAAAAAGTGCTGGCTGTAGCAGATTCACAGCTACACGGAATCGCACTCCTAAACTGTCATTTTACTAGCGTGGACAATTGAGATTTTCTCCAGCTTTCCGAATGATGTAGGGTTAACATAAGATTAAAAATATTCTTAATCGAATAGTCTCGGAAATTGTGCTTTCGACGTGGGTTCTGCTCTGCAGAAGAGCGACTCTTCTATTGAGACTCTGACAAACTCTTTTATTTGAATTAGGTCTTTCTATTTTAGGTCTGCATGAGGATTTCGGCAGAAAACCCTGTGGGAAACCCACTAATTACCGACCGTATTCAAACAGCGTAGGTAAATAGAGCGGCTTGCTCCTTCCACAATTCCTCAAGCTCATCCATCATTCTTGGATTCAACTGAACCTGCATTGGGGTTTGGATCATTACAGAGGCATCGCTCTCTGTTTTGACACGAAAGTGGACCTTCTGGGATCCTTGGTACTTTTGAAATATACCACGCAGATGGCGCAACTGCTCTGGAGGCATGCGTTCCTGATCTATACAAATCGTCATACTTAGTGCTTTTTCAGAGCGAACCTGACTGAGTAATTCCAAGCGATCTGCTACCAAACCAAACTCATCATCCCGAAAACTGATGCGCCCACTGACAAGCAACGGTTCATCCATTTCAAGCAGATGTCCGTAGTCGTTGTAGATTCGACTATAGATGGGCAGTTCCAGGATACCTCTCAAGTCTTCGAGACGAACAATAGCAAATTTTTCAGAGTTCTTTGTCAATCGGATGGTCTTCTCAACGACAATTCCAGCTATGGAGACATTGTCTCCTTCTTTGTGAATACCGGTAAGAATATCAGCGGAACTGGTTGCCAAAGCTTTAACATCAGAAGCATATTGATCCAGAGGATGACCAGAGACATAAAATCCTAAAGCCTCCTTCTCTAATCTAAGCCTTTCTTTCAGTGACCAGTCTCGAATGTCTGGCAACTCCAGTTGTGTTTCGGTTTGACGTGCCTCTGACTCATCCATCAGATCGAATAGTGATTGCTGTGAGCCATCCTCTGCTCGTTGAAACTCCTGGGCTAAATGGATTGCGTGATCCAGCACGTTGAGTAGTTGAGCCCGGTTAGGACGAAAAGAATCAAACGCTCCACACTTGACCAGTGTTTCAAGCATCCGCTTATTCATCCGATTGAAATCCAAAATTTTCAAAAACTCCATAAAGTCACTGATTTCTTCAACTTCCTGGCGAGCTTCAACCAACGCATCAACGGCATTGCCCCCAACATTCTTGACTGCATTCAAGCCAAAACGGACTGCTTCAATCCGGGCCTCTCGTCGCAGAAATCTTCGAATTGGAGATAGCTCTGCAGAATCTGCAGTGGTTTGAAGTTCAACCTGAAGTTGTTGGAGAATTTTGGATTCCGCAGAATCCAAAGTCTTTTTCAGGACTTCCATCTGGGTCTGTAGCGCCTGTAGAAACTCCAATTCCGTTCCAAAGTCTTTTTCAAGCATAGGAGTGAGGAGGTGTCGCAGTACGTTTCGAAGAGGCTCTGCGTTGTTCATCGA
>CAJXNF010000204.1 GCA_913056375.1 uncultured Pseudomonadota bacterium
CTTCAAAGGCTAGACCTGCTACAAACATGATCTCTACATCAATGGGACCGCTACCAGCATACTTGCTCATACCGACATGCTCCTTGGCCTTTGCCAGATCATAGGTCGGTAGCTCAAGGTCATCAAGATATGCCTCCGCAAAAACTGGGGGTAGAGGCCCTGCCAGAGGCTCCCCCGGCAGGAGAGCAGCCCGAATGGTGTTGTAATCTGTTGCGTAAGCGATCGCTTTTCGAATGTGAACGTCGTCTGTTGGGGCAACTTGATGATTTAGCTTCAGGTAGAAATTGCTTGCTGTTGCGTAGGACTCAATCCGGTAGTTATCCATCTTGCCAATGGATTCATAGGTCTCCTGTGCCTGAGCATCTGAGGACATTGAGAGTTCACCAGAAGCAGCCAAGGCCTTGACGGTGGCCTCCTCATTGGTTACGACAAATCTCACCTTGTCAATTGCATCACTGCCCCAGCCTAGGTGATAGCCTTTATAGCGCTCCATTGTCATGGTCGCACCACGCTCCCAATTAGTCATCTTGAACGCGCCTGCTCCGATGGTGTTGTTGGCAATAAAATCCTGTGCCCATGGATCACTGCTGGTCTTATTGGCGTCAGCAACATCGCTGTTTACTACGAAGAGAATAGGAGTGTTTGTCAAAAATGGGGTGTAGACCTTCTTCAACTTAAATTCTACCTGATCGTTTCCGACCGCAGATATAGAGTTCTCATCTAGAACCCCTTCGAATAGGTATGATGGCCCTTCGTTAATCGCTAACAATCTCTTGACAGAGTAGACAACATCCTTAGCTTCCACAGGAGATCCATCCTGAAAGGTGGCGCCTGATTGCAGCTTGAAGGTATAAGTCAATGTATCAGCAGAGACATTCCAGCTTTCGGCGAGAAGTGGCTGGATTGTTCCGTTTGAGTCTAGAGTCGTTAGTGCCTCGTACATATTGACTGCGGCCATGTACTCTGTGTAGTCATTCACCTTGGCAGGATCTACCGTTCCAAAAATTTGCACTACGTTAACGGTAGCCATTTTCTGGGCGAAGGCTGGAGCCACTACAAAAGCTTGAATGACAAGCATAGCTCCAAGGAAGAACTTAACTATTTTCATGTTTCTACTCGCATTGGGGTTGAATATGGCCAATCAAGAGGCAAGCTCTTCAATGGGCCGATACTCTTTGTCGTAGCCAAAATAACCAGGGCCAACTAACTCCAGCCCATGCTTACTCCGCCATTGAGGATTACAGGGTAGTCCAAAGACTATGATCCTGAATCCATAACGCATCTGCTCGGTGGTGATGGGTTGCCCCGTCTCCAGATCAAGCAGACAAATCAAATCCGGGGTCATTGCCCTCGGTTCTCCCCCTGGCGTTTCTGCCAGAAGAAACTCATTCTGAAAATGAAGTCGTAACTCGTGGCCCTGATCTTTTCCGAGCCCCTCAATGGAACACTTACCGCGAGCAAAACCTCCTTCGGTTCGTCTCTCCACATCCTTTACACGGCCCTCAAAGATTCGTATTCCATTTAGTTCTCTTGAGAGCTTATCTGCAGGATTTCGATTTGCCGACTGCTCTTCGTGAATGATTCGACCAATCGCGTTAATCAAGGACATGGAGCCCTTCAGAATTGACTTTTTGGCTTGCGCACCACTCATTGGATAAAGCGCAATCAACCCGGCTCCACCCATCTCTACAGTAATCACCCTAGCAAATTTCTCTGTGGAGAGATTATCGACAGTATTTAATACCAGTGAATTGCCTTTTTCGTCAGCCATCACCATTGGGCAGGCAGCGATATGATGCATTGTCATCGACACCATCTGTAGTTCTGGGAAAGCCCGCCCCATCCCGTCACCATCAATGATGGGCAACCCTGCACTTGCGGCCACAGCAATGGGGATAGTCGAATTCAGACCGCCTGCTTCAATACAGAAGACAGCGTCAGCCTTTCTACCCAAGTAGTTCTGCAGGCTCTCTAATGCCGACAATGCTTCTCCTCCTTGGGGCAGTTTTTCAAGCATCACAGTTGGCGCACCCATCATCGCAACTGGGACAACCAGCGCGTCATCAGGCAAAGTCTCAACATCGATTACCTTTACTGGTCCGTTTGCAGCAATGGCCTGACGAGCCATCAACTTGCCAATGTAAGGATCTCCTCCACCTCCAGTACCGAGGAAAGCTCCTCCCAGGGCGATATTTTCCATATCTTCAAGGTGAATCATTGTCATTGCGGGAGCAACCATCAGCTAACTCCTTGAGTAGTTGGATTGCGAGCTAAGGGTGTGTAAGTGATCTCAGGGTAGCCAAAAGCGGCAGGCCCAATCACCGCAAGGGCCTCCTTGGATCTGAGTAGATCGTGACAAGGCAGTGCGACGACTGCCACTCGTTGTCCGTACCTGAGCATCTCAGTGGTTATCGGTAAGCCTGTATCCGCTTCTAGTACAACGATTAAGTCGGGAACACAAACCTCCACCTCTCCATTTCGGCTAAAGACAAGAAATTCGTTCTGAAGCCTGATCTCCCCTCGCTGACTCTCATGATCCCCAAAGCCCTCAAGATAAACATGGCCAACCGCGAAGCCACCGCG
This sequence comes from uncultured Pseudomonadota bacterium, assembly GCA_913056375.1. Classification (GTDB taxonomy): domain Bacteria; phylum SAR324; class SAR324; order SAR324; family NAC60-12; genus JCVI-SCAAA005. Next base: position 2,584 of record CAJXNF010000204.1, read on the forward strand.
TAGGTGGCGCTCTAGATCAACAATTTTTCCCGTCATGAGCAATTGTCCACTCTCTTTGTCCAAGATAGTGCGGATTGGGTCAGTATTTCTCCGCTGGCTCTCAAGGACGGCTCTCCCCAATTGAAGTGCTTGAGTAATCGTATTCGGAATTGCAGCTCGTTTGACGAAGGACCCCCGCATCGGTGCAAGCGCAATTGCGCCTGCAGCACCCATTTCAACGACAGTTGCTCTGGCCAAACGTTCAAGCCAAACCTCAGTTGGTGTATCTCGAAAAATTACAATGCTTCCTTTCTCATCTGCCATGGCAGCTGGGGTGGATTTGTGACCGTAGATCGACCAGGTGCACATCTGCATCTCTGGAAAAGCGCGGCCCATTCCATCACCATCAACCACTGGAATTCCAGCCTGTGCTGCTGTCAGCATTGGCTCCATCGAATTGGCACCTCCTATTTCTGAGGAGATCAAAGCATCCACTTTCTGGCCTGTCTCTTGTTCAAGCGCTCTCATCGTCCTTAGACACTCTTCGCCCTGCTCTATCTTCTCAACTCCCACTACTGGGGCCCCAATTCCCCCGAGAGAGACCACTCGTGCATCATCACTCAGTTCATCCAGAGGAATTACTCTGATTCGGCGACCCTTTTTAAGTTCCTCACGACAGCGAAGCTTGCCGATGTAGGGGTTGCCTCCACCGCCTGTACCTAGAATTGCAGCTCCAATCTCAATGGCATCGAGATCCTCTAAGGTAACTTCCCTCAGCTTATCCATCTAGCTCTCCAACAACTTTCAGGCGGATACGAGTTGCATTTCCAGGGAGATAGGCCAGCGGGACGTCTTCCTGGTCAAGCAATTCAATCGTCTCTGGTTTTGCTCCAGCGGCGATGGCTTTTTCGGTTGCCTCCTTTCGTGCATCGGCTAGAGCTTCTTCCCGAGATAGGTTCGCCAGGCTGAAGATGCGATCGACCTCCCCACTAATCTGACCAATGGCCGCCCCTACCGCATTGGCTACAGCAAAATTTTCTGGTTTTATCACAGGTAAATCCCCAACCTTTTCTGGGATCAAGATAGATCCTCCTCCAACCGCCAGAACAGGTATTTTTTCAGGCGAAACACGCATCCGCTCTACCGCATTGATAATCATGGAGTCAATTCTACCCTTGATTTCCCTCAACAACTTCTCCCCGTACTCTCTTGCAGGAGCAGCATCACCAATCTCTGCGATGCCCAGTCCCACCGCCACATCGGTCGTCGTGAGTGTTGATCCTCCAAAGAGAAGGCCTTCTTCAAAAATTCGATAGCCTACAGACTGAGGACCAACCCGAATGATTTCTCCATTTTTGCCTGTCTCCACAATAGTCCCGCCCCCTAGCGCAATCGAAAAAACATCAGGCATCCTGAAATTAGTCCTCACGCCCCCAACATCCACAGTTGTACTTGCTGGCCTGGGGAACCCTTTGATCAAGGCCCCTACATCTGTAGAAGTCCCACCAACATCAATAACGATTGCGTTCTCTTCCCCAGTCAGATAGGAGGCACCTCGCATCGAGTTTGTTGGGCCACTGGCAAAGGTCAGCACTGGATAGGCTTTGACAAAATCGGTTCCCATCAGGGTTCCATCGTTTTGAGTAATGAAGTATGGGCAATCAATCCCTACCTTCAGCAGCGCTTTACCAAATGCGTCCACAGTCCTTGAACTAAGACTTCGCAGGGATGCATTCATAATGGCAGCGTTCTCACGCTCCAGTATCCCAAGACGACCTATCTCACTTGATAGCGTGAAGTCAGCACCTGCGAGAACTTTTTTCATGATCTCCATTGCCTTCTTTTCCATCTCATCATTGACTGGGCTGAAAACCGAGCAGATCGCGACTGAGGTAATACCCTCCTTTTGAATAGCCCTAGCAATTTGAGTCAACTCCTCTTCATCAATCGCTGAAATTTGCCTTCCATCAAATTCATTTCCCCCTTTCGCCATCCAGAATTTTCCACCAACAGCCTCACGGATATCATCAGGCCAGTCGACCATCGGAGGTAAACATTGTGCTGCTGGTAAGCAAAGCCGGACTGCAGCAGTGCGGGAGAGATGCCGACGCTCGACGACAGCGTTTGTGAAGTGAGTGGTACCGATCATCACACCGCTCACATCGGATTTGTTGATGCCTGTGTTTTCAAGAGCCTTTACAAGACTCTCGACGACCCCGCTCATCACGTCAGCAGTCGTGGCCGATTTGACCCCGGTGAGGATTTTCCCCTCCTGCATGATCACAGCGTCTGTATTGGTCCCTCCAACGTCGATTCCTATGCGATACATGGTCTACTCTCTCATTAGCTTACAGCTGTGGTTCTGCGCAGGACTCTATCCTTCTCTTCCTTTGTCACGCGCGGTTTGAGTTTTTCTTCTTCAGCATCAATGACTGGTATTGAACTTAGCAACGCCCGGGTATAGGAATGCCGAGGATGATTGAAAATTTCCAGTGTTTCGCCTTGTTCACAGATCTGACCACGAAACATTATTGCAACTCGGTTACAGAAATTCCTCATCAGACTGAGGTCGTGGGAGATAAAAAGATAAGTTAGCTTAAACTCATCTCTCAACCGATGCAGGAGCTCGATAATGGTTTTTTGAATCAAGACATCAAGCGCTGAGGTCGGTTCATCGAGGACTAGGATCTTTGGATTTACTGAAAGCGCTCTTGCGATTGCGACTCTTTGCTTTTGGCCACCAGATAAACCAACTCCCTTCTCTTTCATGTCAAACTCATAGCCTTCAGGTATCTTTGAAATGAAGTCATCTGCAGTTGAAATTTTTGCGACTTCGATAACAGCTTCATCAGAGAATTTTGTTCGACCGGCAGTGATATTGTCTTGAATTGAACCTGAAAACAGCCATGCATCTTGCGGCATGACACCTAAATTCTCAATCACGTCTGCTGCATCTAATTGTTGTAAATCAATATCGTCGATCAAAATGTTACCGGATGTTGGCTTCAACGACCCAGTAATGATTTTAGCCATAGTTGACTTTCCGGAGCCCATTTTGCCGACCAATGCAACATTTTGCCCATGTGGTATCATTATATTCAGGCCGTCAAGTATGGGCTGGGCATCTTCAGAATAGGAATAAGAAATATTACGAAATTCAACTTTACCTTTCAATTCTTTATTTCTATTGCCAAACATATGTTTAAATATAAATATTGGTTTTTAAAATTTGCAAAAAAAATCTCCGAATTTTGGCAAGTTATGCAAAAAAATTGGT
>CAJXNF010000205.1 GCA_913056375.1 uncultured Pseudomonadota bacterium
TAACAGTCGTGGTGGTGGTTCGATAGAGCCCCAGATTCGTGAGCAGTGGTTCATTGATGTCAACAAGCCTGTAGTGCCTTGGAAAGGTGAAAAGCGGAGCTTGCGAGAAATTCTTATCGCAGTTGTTCGTGAAGGGGATATCCAAATTGTTCCGGATCGCTTCAACAATACTTATTTTCACTGGGTTGAAAACCTTCGAGATTGGTGCATTTCCCGGCAGATCTGGTGGGGCCACAGGGTACCTGTGTGGTATCGTGGAGAAGGGGATTCTACAGAAATTCAAATCGGTGTTGCTCCCGATGGGGAGGGCTGGAGCCAGGATGAAGATACGCTAGATACCTGGTTTTCCTCAGCACTTTGGACGTGGAGCACCTTGGTGGATCCAGCAAAAGCGGCAGATGGCTCAATTTCTTTCAAGGAGTTACTAAAGCAAAGCCCAGATTATCAAAAATTCCACCCAACCCAAGTGATGGAAACGGGGTATGATATCCTCTTCTTCTGGGTGGCTCGGATGATCTTGATGACCACCTACATGGTGGAGGAGGTTCCGTTCCAGACTGTATATCTCCATGGTTTGGTCCGAACCAAAGAGGGGAAGAAGATGTCGAAATCGGACCCAGCAACTTGCATCGATCCACTGGAGAGCATCCGTGATTACGGAACAGATGCGCTACGGTTAGCATTACTGGTGGGAACAGGTCCGGGACAGGATCTGCGCCTTTATCCTGAAAAATTGGAAAGCTGTCGTCGCTTCGCCAACAAGCTTTGGAACGCAGGGCGCTACATCCTGATGAACTTACCTGAGCATACTCCGGTGACACCTCCATTGCAGGTGGAAGGGGATACATCCCGATGGTTGCTACATCAAATTCGAAACATTGTTAGTGATACCCAAAGGTTGTTGGAGCAATACAGACTCTCCGATGCGATTGATCAGCTGCGCAGCTTTTTCTGGAATGAATACTGTGACTGGTATCTGGAGATCGATAAAAAACCTCAGCGTACAGCAATTGATAACCAGGTACTGGCTTACAGCTTCACGACTCTCCTGCGTTTGTTACATCCTTTCGTGCCCTTTGTAACCGAAGCTCTGTGGAAGGAATTCCATCAGCCAAGGCTGTTGATCGGTAGCGATTGGCCGCTAGTCGTTGAGCAGCATGAGTATCCTGAAAGTCATTCCAGTATCGAGTACATCAAAGAAGCTATTACAACGATTCGCGCATTGCGAGATAAAGCCCGGTTGGGAATGGACAAACAGATTCCAGCTACTTTGCAGTCAATACAACACACAGAATTACTCAATGAGCACAAGGACTTGATTCTCAGGCTAGCGCGACTGAGTTCTTTGAATATCGAATCTAAGGAACCCGATGTCAGTAATCAGGATGCTGCACTGAGCAGCTACTTTTCGGACACCTTGGCCTTGATTGATGCTGGAGATGTGGATTGGAGCGAGGAAATTCTCTCCTTGCAGAAAAAACTCAAGAAGGAAGAAGAGTTCTGCAAGAAAAGTCAGCAAAAACTCAACAATCAGGGATTTCTGGCCAAAGCCCCAGAGAGCGTAGTCCTCGAATTGCGAGAGAAGTTAGAATCTTCTGAAAAGACAATGACTGCTCTGGAAAAGCAACTCCAGGAACTAGAGGCAATGAGAAAGTCATCATGACCATCTGGGATGAACGTTTTGCCGCAGAAGATTATGTGTACGGGAAAGAGCCCAATGATTTTCTGGTGAGCATCATCAATAAACTTCAAAATTACGTGTGGAATTAGCAGGCTTGGAACTTGTTCACGCCGTGGAAACAGAACGATCTGTGATTGAGGGTCGATTACACCATGGCCATGCTGCGGTCGTTCAGATTTTGGCTATTAAACCCTAAGAGCAAAACCATGGAATTCACCCCAGAAGCCTACAAACTGATTTTTTGGGATTTCGACGGCGTTATCAAAGATTCGGTACCTTTGAAGACAGAGGCTTTTGATCAGCTTTTCCGTGAGTATGATGATGAGGTTCGCAAATACGTTCGAGAATATCACTTACTGCACGGTGGGGTTTCCCGTCACATCAAGATCCCACATTATTTCCGTACACTTCTAGATCAGGAACTGAGCGAGGAAGAAAATTTGGAGTATTGTCAGCGTTATGCAGATTCTGTGATCGAGGGGGTGATTGCTTGCCCTTGGATTGAGGGCGCTCGTGAATTCCTGAACTCGAATCCTCATGATCAACAGCACATTATCGTGACAGGAACCCCTCAGGCTGAGATGGGGCATATTCTGAAAGCGATTGATTTAGTTAGTCCTTTCTCCAAGGTGTTTGGTGCGCCCCATACGAAGCCGGAGGTGCTAGCGCAGATGTTGGCAGAAACAAAAATGGAACCCGAAGAATGTTTGATGATTGGGGATTCGATGACTGATCATGATGCTGCTGTCGAGAATCAGGTGCCGTTCTTGCTGCGTGAGAATGATGAAAATCGAGAGCACTTTGCTTTTTTTGATGGACCTAAAGTGTCCAACTTTTTGCATTGGCTTTGATGATTGCCTCACAACATCATTAGTTCTGGCCTGAATTCGTACTAATTTGGACCGGATTTGGTTGTCAAGCAAATGAAAATACGCTAAATTTTGAACTAGATCTCAATGGGATTTCTTTCCCACTTTTTCACTACTCCTTAGCCAAAGGAAACTGATGCTGAACTTTAACACTGCTCAGGAAGCCAGTTTCGGTCGGGTCACGGTTGAATCCGTTTCCCTCGAAGATAGGCTGGTGTTCATCAAGAAGGTATACACCTTGTTGGCTGCCTCCATGGCAACAGCTGCTATTGGTGCATACTTGGGTACAGGCCCCTTGTTACCGATTGTCGCTTCCAACAGAATGATTTTGTTCGTTCTGATGATTGGTTTGATCTTCTTTGCCCAGTTCGCTCGGCACAAACCTGGACTGAACATGATTGCTCTGTTCAGTTTCACGACAGTTTCAGGTCTAACTCTTGGACCATTGCTCTACGCCGTTGGACCCAGTATCGCCACCCAGGCTTTTGCGCTGACTGCGATCACCTTCGGTGGTTTGACGATGTATGTGGTTTTCTCCAAGAAGGATTTCAGCTTTATGTCTGGATTCCTCATGGTTGGATTGATCACGATCGTGATTGGTAGCTTGTTGAACATGTTCCTGTTCCAGAGCCCAATGATGCACTTTATGATGTCAGGTGTCGGGGTGATTCTTTTCAGTGGATTCATCTTATATGACACCTCCAACATCATGCGTAACTATGCGACAGATGAGTATATCTCCGCAACGTTGGCTCTCTATCTGGATATCCTCAACCTCTTCACGGCCCTATTGAGCATTCTGGGACTTTCCAGAGACTAGTAGAATTGCATGCGATGGCTGTTCTGGGGAATCTTGCTAATCGGATTACCTCTTGGCGCACTAGGTGTAGTATATACGGTCTTGGTCCCCATGGCCAAGGAGTCTGTAGCTGAGTTTGAAACTGCCATCGCCCGCTCTCCCTCAAACACCGTTTTGTATGATCGAAACGGTGTCCCCTTCTATACACTCCGTGGTCTTGAAAATCGAATTCAAGTGCCCGGCAATCATCCTGCACATGCCCTTCGGCTAAGTATTCTTGCAGCGGAAGACTCCCGTTTTTTTCAACATCTTGGAATCGACCCCGTCCGTATTCTTGGAGCGCTGTGGGTCAATCTGCGGAGTGGTGACTACCGACAGGGGGCAAGTACCTTGACGCAGCAGATGATCAAATTGATGCTGCTGACTCCCGAAAAAACCTTGGAAAGAAAAATTCGAGAGGCCCTGCTAGCACTGGCTTTGGAGCAAAGGCTGACAAAAGCTCAAATTCTTGAAAACTATCTGAATACGATCTACTTGGGACATGGAAACTATGGAGTGGAGCAGGCCTCCCAAGTTTACTTCAATAAGTCCTCGTCAGAATTGACCCTCTCTGAATCTTCATTATTGGCAGGGATTATTCGTCGTCCAGAATTTTATCTGAAAATTCCTACCAATGCTTCTGCCGAAGGCGAATTCTACCCTTCTGAGTGGTTGGAATCTGCACGTGACCGTCAACTGCAAGTGTTACGGCAGTTGGAGCGCTTGAACTGGCTGCCTGCTGAGCAGATTGAAGAAGCCCGCCAAGCACCTCTGAGTGTTCGTCTTCCCAAATCTCAGGGGACTGGAGCTTATTTTGCGCAACAAGTCGTCTCAGAGATGCAGAACACTCATCAGTTGCCGTTTGTATATGGTGGAGGCTATCGGGTCTATACGACGCTGGATACAGAATTACAGCGGCAAGCAGAATCGACAGTAGCTAATAACTTTTCTCAGAAGCGCAAGGAACAGGTAGCCTTGCTCAGTATTGATCCTACCAGTGGAGAGGTTAGAGCCTTGGTGGGAGGAAGAGATTTTCGCAAATCCCAGTTTAATCGAGCAGTGCAAGCTGTGCGTCAGCCGGGCTCTGCGATCAAACCCTTAGTGTACGCGCTAGCTTTAGAAGATGGGTTGAGTCCAGCGTCCGTCTGGCGTGATGAACCTTTGAACTTGGAGTGGGAGGATGAAGAAGGATTCATGAACCTTTATGCTCCCGGCAATTACGATGGGAAATTCGGCTTGGAGCGTGAACTGACTGGTTCCACTGGGGTCCTTTACACAGCGGATACGATGACTTTAGCCAAAGCATTGGAGATGTCCATCAACACGGTTGCGGTGCAGGTTCTTCAGCAGATTGATCACAAGAATTTCAAAGAATTTGCCAGAAAACTGCAGATTGAGATCAATCCAACGGTTGGGCTCTGTGCAGCTTTGGGATGTGCAGAAACCAGTCTTTTGCAACTCGTTGCTGCCTATCAGCCTTTTCTGGATGAGGGGCGTTTTTGGGAGCCCAGTTTCATAACAAAAATTGAAGACAATGAGGGACGAGTTCTCTACACAAGATCGACCCCAGCGTCTACTCAGGTAATGAGTGATTGGACGGCATTTCAAATGCGAAGTATGCTCAACGGTGTTGTTCTTTATGGAACGGGGCGCAATGCGAACTGGTCTGGATCTCCAAGTGATATTGGAGGAAAAACGGGAACAACTTCTGAATACAGAGACGCTTGGTTTATAGGCTTTGTTCCCGGACTCGTGACAGGGGTCTGGATGGGGTATGATGACAACCGACCCATGTTGAAAGTTACTGGAGGGAGCGTTCCCGCACGTTTGTGGCAGGATTATATGAAAACTGCCTGGAAGAAATTTGAGAGCTTTAGACCTCCCGATGATCCAGAACATGTGTTGTTGCCAACCTGTACGATCAATGGTGATCTGGCAGACAGTACTTGTCCGGATGTAGATTTATATCCATATCGAATGAATGATCCCCTCTTGGTTGGTGAACCCTCGATGGAAGGTGGACTCCGAGAGACACCCATTTCAAACTGGGATACTTCCCGTAGTAATCGTATTCCCCTGCCCTAATCAGGGCCTGCTAGACAGTAGGTGGAATTTTGAGAGATGGCCTCATCCCACAAGCCTTTTTAATTCAAAACAAAAAACATCATGAAAAGTCAAAGAAAGGGGCTAATTCTCTCGGGAGGAAGTGGGACCCGGCTCTATCCGATGACTCAAGCAGTCTCCAAACAGTTGCTGCCAGTCTACGACAAACCGATGATCTATTATCCGTTGAGTACATTGATGCTGACTGGAATCCGAGAAATATTGCTTATTTCTACTCCACAACACACTCCGTTATTTCAAGAGTTGCTTGGAGATGGTTCCCAGTGGGGAATTTCGATTCAATATGCTGTTCAGCCTTCACCAGATGGATTGGCT
>CAJXNF010000206.1 GCA_913056375.1 uncultured Pseudomonadota bacterium
CGGAATTCCAATTTCGGTGGATGAGAGTCTGCAGAACCCGGCAAATGCCCGAGAGATCATTAACAAAGCTGCGGCAGACATCTTCAGCATCAAGATCTCCAAGAACGGAGGTCTACTACGCGGATTGGAAATTGGTAAGGCCGTCGAAGCTGATAACAAACAAGTGATGATGAACAGCATGATCGAACTCGGCATCACCCAGAGTGCTTCTCTTCACCTCGGTACCGTTCTACCGAATCTGGTTTCGTTTGGGCACGCCTACATGTCGACCCTGAGGATGAGTGATGATGTGACGGACTTCTCCAGTTGGATTCAAGCTGGTACAGTTCGCCTTCCTGAAGCACCTGGTCTGGGAGTGAAAGTGAGCGAAGAGAAAATTCAGCAATACCTCGAAGACGAGTATCATGCCCACCTCTGAGTTACCACAAACCAGTGCCTGGCGACGGATTCTGGGAGAGCACTACCGCATCATCATGGGCAATCGTCTGAGCGCCGTGGGCTTCGTGTTTATCGTGCTGTTTCTCGTGGTCGCCATCTTTGCTCCATGGTTGGCCCCCCACGATCCTTGGGAAATGCTCTATGATCAGGAAGGAGAGTTTGCGTCACTTCGCCCACCTTCCTGGGAATTCCCGATGGGCACGACTCATTTGGGCTACGATCTCTTCTCTCAACTGATCCTAGCGACTCGAACAACCCTGTTGATTGGTGCTATTTCAGGAGGGATCTCAATCCTGATTGGTGCTAATATCGGCCTGATTGCAGGTTACTATGGCGGAAAGACCGATGAGGTGCTGATGCGCTTCACTGATGTACTCTACGGGATGCCTTTTTTGCCATTCATCATTGTGCTGATTTCCCTATTTGGACGAGAACTCGAGTTCGTCATCCTCGCAATCGTCCTGATCATCTGGCGAACCTCCGCCCGAGTGATTCGAGCCCAGACGATTTCCATCAAGCAACGGCAGTTCATCGCAGCGGCTCGGGCTCGAGGGTGCAGTCATCTCCGCATCATTTATCGTCACATCCTGCCCAACGTCTTGCCACTACTTTTACTGTACGCAGCCTTCAACATTGCTTGGTCAATCATTACGGAAGCCAGCGCTAGTTTTCTTGGATTCGGTGACGGTGAAACGATTAGCTGGGGAGGTATGCTCTACGAACTGTGGCTATCTGGGAAGACCAGGGTAGCCTGGTGGTGGTTCACTGCTCCGTCCCTTTGTATTGTATTGCTTGTCACCTCACTCGTCTTTGTCAGTCGCGCCTATGAGGAAGTCGCCAATCCCAGACTGAGGAAGCGATGACTGGAGAACGACTCCTTCAAGTGCAGGATCTGACGGTCCGCTATCAGACGCAAATGGGGGAGATCCATGCCGTTAGTGGAGTCACCTTCTTTGTCAACAAGAACGAGGTCTTTGGAATTGCTGGAGAATCGGGTTGTGGCAAATCCACATTGATCCGGGCGCTGATGAGGCTACTTCCAGACAATGCGAAGATGTCTGCTCAGTCGATTGAATATGAAGGAGAAGAGCTAACTCGACTCTCCGAGGCAAAGTTCCGTGAGAAGATCCTCTGGGCTCGAATGTCCCTGGTTCCACAGAGCGCGATGAACTCCCTAAACCCCGTCTATCGTGTAGGGGACCAAGTTGTTGAAGCGATCCGGGCCCCCAAGAATGTTACGAAGTCAGAGGCTCGTGAGCCAGTCACCCAGCTCTTTGATATCGTTGGACTCCAGCCAGACCTGATGAAGAACTTTCCACATGAGTTTTCCGGAGGAATGCGGCAAAGAGCGATGATTGCGATGTCGCTGGCATTGGATCCAGGACTGGTAGTGATGGATGAACCCACTACTGGGCTGGACGTTTTGGTTCAGGAGCGCATCCTGCGTAGAATTCGAGAAATCCGTTCTCAGATTTCTAGTTCGATCATCCTGATTACCCACGACATCGCGGTGATTGCGGAGATGAGTGATCGCATCGCTGTAATGTATGGTGGGCAAATCATGGAGCAGGCTCCAGCAAATGATCTATTCGACACACCCTGTCACCCTTACACCCTTGGCTTAAAGAACGCTTTTCCGTCGATCCGGAATTTGCAGCAGAAGCTGATCTCCATTCCAGGTTCTCCACCAACCTTGTTGGGTGCTCCCAGCAGTTGTCCCTTTCTAGAGCGCTGCCCGTTCTGTGTGCAGCAATGTAGCCAAAGAAATCCTGAAAACATTACGATCCAACCCTTGCACGAAGTCCGCTGTGTCCGCCATGGTGAGGCACCACTACTCCGAGAAAAAGCCAGCGAGAAGGAGACATGGCGCTCCTTGAACTGAATAACGTCACCAAACATTTTGAGGTGCGCCAGGGAGTATTGCAGAAGCTTCAGAGGCAGCCTGTCAGCTTGATCAAGGCGGTTCAGTCCGTCAACCTGACCTTGGGTGAAAACGAAGTACTGGGTATCGCTGGGGAATCGGGCTGTGGCAAATCCACAACGTGTTTGATGATTGCTGGGATGCTACAACCTTCAGCAGGAGAAATTCATTTCTCTGGGAAACGTGTGGACCAGTTGCTCGCTAGTGAACAAGCCTGGTATCGGAGGCAGGTTCAGATGATCTTTCAGGATCCCTATGAGTCGCTGAATCCTCGCTTTCGGGTGCTGGAAACCGTTGCTGAAGGACCCCGAGCACTGAAACTTTGGCCAGAAAAAGAGATTCTTGAGCGGAGTGTGGACATGCTATCTTCGGTTGGCTTGCCTCCAGCCAAGTATGCTGAACGCTATCCTCATGAGCTCAGCGGTGGGGAGCGTCAACGGGTTGGTATTGCCAGCGCCCTGGTGATGGAACCTCGGATGGTTGTCGCAGATGAACCCCTATCCATGCTGGATGTCTCCATACGTGCTGGAATCCTGGATCTGCTGAAAGACCTGGCGAGCAAAAGACATTTTTCCTGCGTTTATGTCTCGCATGATCTCTCCATTCTTGGGCACATTGCAGACCGACTGATGATTATGTATTTGGGCCAAGCTGTAGAGATGGGGCCAACGTGGGAGGTCATCCGTAACCCTCAGCATCCCTACACACGGGCGTTGATCAACGCTGTGCCGGTTCCTGATCCTCGAGTCATTCGTCCGGTTCCAACGATTCGTGGAGAGGTCTCTCGTCCGATCAATCCTCCTCCTGGATGTCGCTTTTCACCTCGTTGCCCACACGCAACAACGGTTTGCCAACAAGCCTTTTTGCAACTGCAACCGGACGAGAACAAGCCTCACCAAACAGCCTGTGTTCGCTTGGAAGAACTCAGTCAGACAAATCAACTAGCAGAAGCATCCCCATGAATACGATGAACGCCGATGTGGTAGTAATTGGAGGCGGTGTGATTGGCGCCGCTGTAGCCTACGGACTGGCAGAGCAAAAGGCCTCGGTCGTCATGCTGGATCGAGAGGATTTTCAGTTGACAGCTTCTCGAGGAAATTTTGGTCTCGTCTGGCTACAGGGTAAGGGACACGGGATGCCACGGTATGCGCAGTGGAGTCAGGAAGCCACAGAACTGTGGTCAACCTTTGCGGAAAAGCTCGAGGACCAGACCGGGATTCCCCAGTACTATCATCGGACTGGAGGCTTCGAAATTTGTGTGGGGGAGGAAGAATACAACAAGCGAAGCTCTTTTCTTGAGGAGATGCGTGCCCAGTCTCTGACGGGCACCTATGACTGTGAAATGATTAGCCGAGAAGAGCTGCAGGACATGATTCCTAAGCTGCCGATTGGTCCCAGAGTCTCTGGAGCATCTTTCTGTCCCCATGATGGCTTTGCCAACCCTCTCCATTTGTTACGAGCACTGCATCAAGCTTTCACTCAACTCAAGGGACAGTTCTTCCCAAGTGCAGATGTACAGACGATCGAGTACAACAACGATGGTTTCCTGATTCAGACCAACACAACAAGATTCTCAACCAGAAAACTCGTGATCGCCAGTGGACTGGCTACTACCAAGTTGTCTGCTCTGGTGGGCATCAAGGTGCCCGTACGACCTCAACGGGGTCAGGTACTCGTGACAGAAAAAACGGATCACCTGTTCCCCTTCGCTACGGGACGCATCCGCCAAAATGCCGATGGGAGCTTCATGTTCGGAGCCTCCCACGAAGAAGTCGGTTATGACCTCGGTACTACCAACGGTGTTCTACAAGACATTGCCAACCATGCCCTGGCAGTCTTTCCAACCCTGAAAAACCTACAGTTGATCCGCAGCTGGGGATCCCTGCGAGTGCTCACACCCGACCAAAAACCAGTTTATGTGGAGTCACAAAGTTGCCCCGGAGCTTTTGCCGTAACCAGTCACAGTGGAGTCAGTCTGGCTTCCATTCACAGCAATTACCTGGTCGACTGGATTCTGTCCGGTCAAACCCAACCGATGTTTGAAGTTTTTGATTCTGCGAGGTTTGATGTTCCAGCCGCCGCCTAATGTTGCCAAGACCATCCAAATTACGTTTGAGGAGCAGACCTACCAGGTAGCCCCTGGACAAACTGTTGCCGCCGCCCTGATGGGTGAAGGCCACCTGATGCTACGAAAGTCAGTGGTTAGCGGAGAAACCAGGGCAGCCTTCTGCATGATGGGGATCTGTTTTGACTGCCTGCTTGAGATCAACGGCCAGCCCAATCAACAATCCTGCATGATCCAAGTTCGGGAGGGTATGAACATCCAGCGTCAGCTGAAGAAAGGGGAGTGTGCATGAGCCTGCCACAATATGATTACGTGATCATTGGAGCTGGGCCCGCAGGCATGGCTGCAGCTGTCGAAGCCCGCCAACATGGACTGAATGTACTGGTGCTGGATGAACAGCCTGCTGTCGGCGGTCAAATTTATCGAAACATCGAAGATCTTGAACGACAGCGACGGGATGAATTCGAGAAACTTGGAGCGGATTATCAGGAAGCTTTTGAGTTAGCTCAACGGTTTCGAGCTTCTGGGGCTGAATATCGACCAGGCCGTTCGATCTGGCAGATTGATCCAGATCTAACGCTATATCACATTGGGCAGGATGGAGGACCTTCAGAAACCTGCCACGCGCAACGCATCCTGATTGCCACCGGCTCGGCTCCGGCCAGCCTGCCCGGCCTGCAGATTGATGAAAAGACTATTGTCTCCTCCACCGGCGCGCTGGCGCTGAACAAAGTGCCGGAAAAGCTGGCGGTGATCGGGGCTGGCTATATCGGGCTGGAGCTGGGCACGGTTTGGGCGCGGCTGGGGGCAGAGGTTCAGGTGATCGAATATCTGGATCGGATTCTGCCGGGCATGGATGCGGAGGTGGCACAGAAATTTCAGGCTATTCTGGAAAAGCAGGGCCTGTCCTTTCAGCTGTCCACTGCCGTTCAATCTGCCAGCCACAAGGGCAAGGGCGTAGAGCTGGAGCTGGCCCCGGCGGCGGGCGGCAAGACCGAAAAGCGGTCTTTTGATGTGGCGCTGGTGGCGGTTGGCCGCAAGCCGCATACGCAAGGGCTGGGTCTGGAGGGGCTGGGCGTTGACCTCAGCGAGCGCGGACAGATAGAGGTGGATGAGGATTTTGAAACCTCAGTGCCGGGCATTTTTGCCATCGGTGATGTGATTGCCGGCCCGATGCTGGCCCATAAAGGCTCAGAAGAAGGCGTTATGGTTGCAGAGCTCATTGCTGGTCAATCGGGCCATATCAATTACGACTCGATTCCCTGGGTTATTTACACCCATCCGGAGATTGCCGCTGTGGGTAAAACCGAGCAGGAACTCAAGGCAGAAGGGGTCGATTACAAAGCGGGATCCTTTCCTTTTGCGGCAATAGGTAGAGCATTGGCAAGCGGCGA
>CAJXNF010000207.1 GCA_913056375.1 uncultured Pseudomonadota bacterium
ATGAGCAATGTGCAGAGAGTGATTCTAGATTGGGAAACAAAATGAAGAAGCTAACGCAACAGGATCGAACGAGATTGCGTCAGTGCGAAGTGGTGATCTGGCGACTACTGCACAAGAAAGCCGGTCTTGATTATGAAGACTACAGCGCAGCGTGGCAGAGCTGGTTTGATGACCGAGCGACTGATTTAGGAAAGAGTCTCGATCAGATCCTACATGATGAGAATGGGAACCTCCGACTGACGAAACAAGACTACCGTAAATTTTGGGCGTATGCCTATGAACTGCGGGATCTTAAGAGAAAAGGGGAAGATCATCCTGAGAGTGACAACGTCCAGAAACTGCTGATCACGTAATCAAAGTAAAAACCATGCACATGAACCTACTTCCATTCACCTTTGTTTTTCCCGTACAGATGCCTCTCGCAGAAGAGTACCAGCGACCGATGTTTGAATCGATGGTCTCTGCAGGCTTTCCTAGTCCAGCCCAGGACTACTACGATGGCTACCTCAACTTGCACCAGTACCTCGTACCTGACCCCAACAATGTTTTCTTTGTCCGGGCCAGTGGGGATTCAATGGTGGGTGCTGGAATTCATGATGGGGACTTGCTGATCGTGGATCGCTCGAAGAAAAAGCCAAATGGCAAGGTCGTGATCGCCTCCCTCAACAGTGAATTCACGCTCAAGCGCTTGGTCCAGACTCAGGAGTGTTTTGAACTTCAGCCAGAAAATCCAGATTACCCCAGTATTCCTGTTTCTGTGGACGATGACTTCCAAATTTGGGGAGTGGTGCGGCACGTCATTCATAAGTTGTAGAGAGTATGAGCATGAGTCAACCCGTCAATTTTCAGTCAAAACTAAATCTCTTTTCAGAGCACTGGTCCCCAAAAGTCGTTGCGGAGATGAATGACTACCAGTTCAAGTTGGTGAAGATCCAAGGCGAGTTCACCTGGCACAACCATTCAGACACGGATGAAACCTTCATTGTCCTGGAGGGATCGATGAGCATTGAGTTCAAGGATCGGACAGTCCACTTGAGCGAGGGAGAGATGTTCGTGGTTCCACGGGGAGAAGAGCACAAGCCTTTTGCCGAGAACGAGTGCAAGGTGTTGCTAGTGGAACCAAGGGGTGTCGTCAACACCGGAGAGAGTGGTGGAGCCTTGACAGCGGAGAATGATGTTTGGATCTAAGAGTGAGCTTCCGGACCTTGACTTCATCCACATAATAATTCAGAACTGCCTTTCTACCTGTTAGAAGAAAAATACAGTTGCAGCACCAAAATCCAATTTGAGATCTGCGCTGTACCTGTTGACACCAGAATGCGCAGTTTGTAACTCTTAATTTGAAGAGGCTCAACCATGGAAGATGACATTATCTACACGTTGCTAGATGCCTTTCCTAGCTTCTCCACACTGATCATCATAGTCATAATCTTCTTATTCATGAAGAACATGGTGAAAATTGTGCGGCAGAGCGAAGTAATGATGATCGAAAGGCTAGGTTCCTTCAATAGAACTATGAAATCTGGACTTCATTTCAAACTTCCGGTCATCGAGCAGATTCGCAAAATCAATTGGCGGGATGAAGAATTAGAGAGAATCGATATGAGGGAAAGGGTGTTGGACATTCCAGCACAGACTACGATCACCAAAGACAACGTATCCCTTGAAATTGATGCCGTGGTCTACATGCAGATTACCGATCCCGAAAAAGCTGTCTATGAAATCAACGATCTACCTTTGGCGATCAGCCAACTGACCCAAACCACCCTGAGGTCACTGATTGGGGAGTTTGATTTGGACGAAACGCTGGCTTCCAGGGATAAAATCAACTCCAGCCTGAAGATCGTCCTTGATGACGTAACAAACAAATGGGGCGTCTTGGTAAATCGCGTGGAGTTAGCCAATGTTGCCCCTCCCCAGGAAGTGCTGGAAGCCATGGAGAAGCAGATGCAGGCTGAGCGTGAGAGGCGAGCCGCCGTGTTGTCTGCAGAGGGCGACAAGCAATCTCGAATCGCCAGATCCGAAGGTGAAAGACAAGAAATGATCAACCAAGCCGCAGGTGAAAGAGAGGCTTTGATTCAAACGGCAGAGGGCCAGAAGGAAGCTGCCATATCAAGAGCCAATGGTACTGCACAAGCGCTGGAAATCATGTCTTCTGCAGAAAAGGAAGCCATCAAAAAAATTGCCGAGGCCCTTGGAGGAGATGTCAAACTAGCCACGAACTACATGATCTCTAAGTCTTATATTGATGCCTATGAGAAATTTACGCATGGTGAAGGAGATAAGGTCTATCTTCCCTACGATGCATCCAAATCGATGGCAGCGTTTGGCAATTTAGGAGATCTATTTAATCAGTCGAAAAGCTGATGGAACTTTGGTTGATTTTGTTCCTCGCTGGGCTAGGACTGGTGGGACTGGAATTCGTCCTGCCGATGATGTTCTGGATGCCCTTGGGCTTGGCAGCCCTTGCCACCGCTCCAGTCAGCTATTTTGTGGACCATTGGTCAGTATTGGGGATTTGGCCAGTACTCAGTATGGTCTTGTTTGTCGGGATCAAGAAATCGTTCAGCGGTGCAGATCAGCAAAAGTATAAATCAGGAGTAGAGGGCTTGATTGGAATGGAGGGAATTCTTGTGGAGGCGATTGATAATCAAAAGGGGACTGGCAAAGTCAAAATCAATGCGGACGTTTGGAACGTAAGATCCTGTGAGGTGGAAGTGCCCGTTGGCAAAAAGGTTAAAGTCGTAGCCGTTTCAGGCAATCAAGTGGATGTGGAAGAGAGCATTGATTTTCAGGACTACCTAGAAAAGGATTTTGATCGGAAACTGAATGAATAGTCGCAATTGGACTCGGCATTCTGCAAGGAAATAGTTTGCCGAAATAAATCTATGTCTTTATCAATCGTTGATTCAAGTAGGTTCAAGTGATTTGAAGCTGTTGTTGGCACAAATTGGCACAAAAATCTGCAGAAAGTAAGACTGATCATAGTCAGTCTCTCACCATCAGAATCCTCCGTCCTTTTGTATATTCGTTGGCTGAACCAAGGCAATTTGTAGAGCTTGAACAATTGATTTCTTGGCAATATTCACAGCAGAATTGAGCAACAACCGGATGCCCTATGGGATTCTTATTGCCTGAGATTATAAGGACTAGAGCTGGTTGAGATTGTAGTTAGCGAAGCCAGAGTAAGGGCGGTATGAAAAGAGCTGAATCCAGTTCAGTGGACCCTGTTTCAGATGTACTTGTTTAGAAGATGATCAAGACTTTGATCCAATTCGATATATCGTTCTTCAACAAACAGGTCCAAATCTTCTTTTGTGTACTGTAGGCCTCGAATCAGCAGTTTATGTAATTTACGAGTCTTCGTAAATTGCCCTGTGACTCGACAATGTACATAGTCTTTTATGTATGTTTCAGCAAATATTGTGTCCATTTTTGGTGTCTCTCAACTAGGTTCACTCTAAATATTCATCTAGGCTAACGAATGTTTAAGTTCTTCCATCCGCTAATCTATTTGAATCTGATTGGTGCATCATGAAGATTGCGGCATTGATCAGTCACTAGTCACAGGTATGAAAAAAACTGCTGGCACTTTGGCTACTTTCAAACCCACAGAAAGCAGCCCGTGCTAAGAATTTGGTTGGATTAAAACCAGATTCAGATTCTTGGTACCGTTTACTGTACGGCGGGCACTGCCATCAGTGTTTCCAGAACTGCCAGTGAAAAGCAGACTCCGGCGACACCGATTGTCCGGACTCCAATAATTAGGTAGGTGTTATCTTTCTGTCCGTACTGCATACCGCCTCTTTGGAATTGGCCAATCACTGATTAACTGTTACATAATTGCAACATGATGACTGAACTATAATCCAAGGGTTGTTACTTGAGGAGGAGGAGTGGGGGAGGGGGGTAAAAACTATCTTTTGGCACTACCTCTCAGTGGTTTTGTACCCGACCGCGATTACTTCTAGTGCCAGCATTCAACAAGTATTCTTTGTTCGTAAGTTTTGAAATAAATAACGAATTTAGAACATTTAAAAACGATAGAAGTCAGCACTCAGGTTTTTGTAAATCTGGTTGGTCTGAGTACCCGAAGAATCCAGCAGCTACGTTAGAATGGGCTACCCTTCAATGGGTGAGGACGCATTCACCTAGTTGACGGTTATGAGTGGTTGCTTAGATAACAAAAACCAGAAACGGAAAGCCTTCAAAAAGCGAAACTGCGCAAGCTCTCAACTGAGGAAAATCTGACAGACATCGAGCTGAAAGAAACGGAAGGCCAACTCATCAACCGTCAAGAAATTTTCGAAGTCATTCAGAAGTCACTCTTGCAGCTAAGGAATCGAATGTTGTTTATCCCCAGCATTGGCTGTTGAAGCAAATGCAGCCCTAACCAAGAACATTTTAGAGGATGAAATTCACAAAGCATTGAGTGAACTTTCATTGATGCAATTCCAACCTCAATCAAAAAAACCGAGATGACAGCAGCAGCAAGTCAGCCCTACGAATCCCAAGCAATACGGTTAGAAAATGCGCCTACGCTGACTCGGATTCCTTGGTTGGGCGGTTCCTGTCGCCTGGACGGGTGAGGCGTTCTTCAACTCGCCTCACCTATCGCACCTTTTTTGCTGTTTTTTAGTTACCTGCCACACTAAATGTTTCTACATCAGTGCGCTCAGCGGCAGGTAAGGCATCAAAGTTATAAACTACCATTGCTGAAGAAGGAACACGCTCTGACGCAGGCAAAGCCTCCCAGTTGTAGTTGGCTACAGTGACTGAAGTAATACGCTCACTGGTTGGCATCGCATCCCAGTTATAGTCTGCTACAGTTTCTGCAGCGAGCTGCTTCAGCGCTTGAACAAAGCCATAATCAACGCCTCGCATTGGATCATATGGCAGTTGTGGTCCAAGTCCGCCGACAATCTCCTCAGCGAATGGATCAGCATCAATTGTAAGATGCTCTGAGTCAGGCAAAGCTTCCCAGTTGTAGTTGGCTACAGTGGTTGATGATTCTAAATCATAAGTACCACCAGCTGTAGGAATAGCATGAGTGTCAGCAACTAAAGTACTATAGGTACCACCAGCTGTGGGAATAGCATGAGTGTCCACAACTTGTTGTAATACATTAGTAGCAGGAACTTTAATCATGTAGCGTTCCCCATCAATTCTAAACACCTCAACGAAGGTTGCGGCTGATGCTGCGGAACCAATTACTAATGCTGCTGCCAATGTGGTAATGAACTTTTTCATGGTCGTGCTCCAAATAGGAGTTAAAAAATTGTAAGTGCTTCATTGCCCTTACAGTGTCAGTTGGGGTCAATAACCATTTGAGTTGTTAGACTGCAGCACCTTTTGCACGGTCGCTGTAGTCAATGGCTTTAACTGCTCCGTAAGCGATTGCAGCGCAGGATACTACGATGCCAAAAGCCGCAACGGAGGCTAAAGATTTGTCTGAGAAAGATACGTCCCGAACAGCCATCCAACATACAATTCCAGTGATTGCAGGGATTACAGGAGCAGTTACTGAGGCAGTTTTTCTTAAGATTGCTACTACTTTTTTCATAATTACCTTTTTGATTGAAATTAAAGTTGTTCAAGAACCGGCTAGACAAGACCAAGTTACCGTAGAAGAGTTTCCAGACCTTGTCTGAGAAGGAATATAGAAATCTAACAATGAATTCTTTGGTGCTTGTTCAATGTCGGTATCGCCTGATTTTTTAGAATTCCACATTGATTTATGAATCAAACCCATAGAACAGATTGAGATCGTTAAACCGAATAACTTTTTCATA